>JAWBSH010000006.1:0-79871 GCA_038843015.1 Zestosphaera sp.
CGTGGTCTGCCTTATACAGCGTTAGATAGCCGGGACCCTCTTCAGGTAGGTGACCACTCACAATACCTGAGATGATATTATTAGGGTCGTGGACCCACACCCACCAGTCCGTGTTAGGGTCTACTTGTTCAGGAAACCCCATCTCAAATTGAAAGCCTGATTCACTAAAACCAAGTAAGAAGTTCTGTGGGATCTTTACCATACACTACTCACATATAATATAACAGTTATCAAGATAAAACTTTTAATGCCTCAAAAACACGAGCACGAAGTAAAGATTAACGCTAGCACTTCAGAAGCTCTCAGAGATTACCCTATTGAGTCTCTTACGTTAAATTTTATACTACCGTAATCTTTAGTCGTAGCAACAAAAACTATCTCGTGTTCTCCTGGTTCAAGCTTAATACCTTCTACTCTTATCGTCACGGCAGTATTCAACGAGAAATTAACAGGATTTGACTCTGATACGTCCTTGTTTAATACACTTCCCGATTCCGTGATTAACTTAATGCTACCTATAGGGATTGGCTTACTGTCAACATGTATTTCCAAGGGTTTAATTAGTATAGCATCAGCAAGAACGTTTCTAAGCATGAGTTCAAAGCCTTCTTCGGTGTTCTTAAGGCTCTTCTTAACATAGAGTCTCCTAAGAAAAATTGAGGGTATAATCACTAGATACACCTCACAACTACTCACATAAACCAAGTTAATAAGCCTTCATGAAGGAACTCCTTATTATAAGCGAGAGTGAGTTATTGACGGCTTTTAATCTTAACTTTATTCATGTGGTTTTGGTGGTCTCGTGAATAGCGACTCACTTAAAGGTTTGTTCAGGCGTGTGTTTAGTGAGTTTAGGTTCATGCTTAAAGGTAATGTCGGGATCATGGCTATCTCATGGTTCCTATTCAGTCTTAGTGGTGCTCTTGTTCAGCCCTTTTTTACGCTCTATGCTAAGAGCCTCGGAGCTGACGAGTTCTCAATAGCTTTAGTTAAGTCAGCAGGTCTCTTAGCGCTTTCCATAGCTTTGATTCCTGGAGGCCTGCTCACAGACTACATTGGTAGAGTTAAGATGATAGTAGCCGGCACTATAGGGATAACGGTTATTCAATTTCTTTACGCTCTAGCGGATAGCTGGAGGTTTCTAGCTCTTATATGGATTTTAGACGAGTTACTTCACTTTTATCAACCAGCACTCTCAGCAATAGTTATGGACTCACTACCTAAGGATAAGACTCTAAAAGGCTTCATAATCCTTCAAGTATTCCCAAACTTGCCGTGGCTATTCATGCCTTTAGTAGGTGGCTACCTGTACGACACGTACGGGTTGATAGGTATTAGAGCAGGCTTTATACTTTCTGGAATAATCAGTGCCATAGTAACTATCTTGAGGATTAAAGGATTTAAAGAAACCTACAGCTACAGACAAAACAACTCAAGTCCGAGAAATATAGTTTATAACTTAGTAAAGAACAGGAATAAAGTTTTCAATGCTTTAAGAGTTTACGTCTATACTGCTTTGTTATTCCCGATAGCTACGGGAGTTTCAAGCACCTACAGCTCTATCTACGTAGTTGACGAGCTCGGCATGAGCAAAGTTGATTTAGGAGAGATTACGAGCTTCTCCATCGCCTTAAGCATAGCGTTTTCCTCGATATTCTCGACCTTCAAGAACGTTGATAAACATCTGCGTGAGCTGGGAGTGCTGGGGTCACTCTCCGTAGCTCTCTCACAGGCCGCATTGGGGCTTGCAGGAAAGACAGCCACCAACTTTGTTTTTCTTGCCGCACTCTCTTTTGTATTGAGTCAAGTAGGCTCTACACTGACAGGACCCGTAATCTCAGCAACACTCACTAGAATCATACCCATTGAACTCAGAGGCACTATGACAGGAATTCAGCGAACGTTAGAAACTCTAGGCAGTTCTCTAGGTTCTTTTATAGCAGGAGTGCTCTACATCGTATTAGGCCCCTCAGACTCCCTACTGATCAGCTCGCTACTTGGATTAACAGCCACTTACTACTTACTAATGCTTCTAACTAAACTCACTACTTAGTCAGTGTTCCACTTCTTGAAGTATGTGATTCCTGAAGATCTGACTCGCGCTATTTTTAACGTTTCAGTTAAGAATATATCTGACAGGTGTTTTAATCGTGCCGTGGAGGAGAGCCTTCCTCTCAGTGGATTTGGAGGGACTACCTCACGTCGTAAGTCGTCTTCATTTAGTTCCTGGAAGACCTCTCTGGGAAGAGGCTAGAGAAATAGCTACTAAGGTCGTTGTGAGGGCGTGTGAGGTCTTGAGAGATAGCGGGTTCGAGGAAGTAGTTGTTGCTGACAGCCATGGGGATATGGTCAACCTAGAAGTGAGTAAGTTTTCAGACTATGTGGTGTTAGTCAGAGGTTACCCCAGACCCACTTCTATGATAGCTGGTGCTGAAGGGAGTGACGTTGCTTTAATGATAGGATATCACTCGGGCTTCGGCACTCGTAAGGCAGTTTTTGATCATACGTTCAGCGGGGCAGTAGTGAGAAGTCTTGAGTTCAACGGAGTCAGGTTCAGCGAGTATCTAGTGAATTCTTCTGCTTTAGGACATTTAGGAATTCCCGTAGTATTCTTGGCAGGCGACGAGAATTTAAGGACAGAGGTAGCTAAACACACTCCTTGGGTAGTATTCACTCCTTTAAAAGAATCACTAAGTAGGTATTCAGCAAAAAGTCCATCACTAAGTAGAGTGTTGAAGGACCTAGAATTAGGTATTAGAGAAGGATTAAGAAAACATGCTGAGGGCTTAACAAAGCCGTTCAAGATAGAGACACCGGTTACTGTCAGAGTGAGTTTTCACGAGAGTGGGTTTGCTGACGTAGCAGAACTCCTACCGATAGTAAAGAGGGTTGACAGCTTGACTGTAGAGTATGAGGCGCGCAATCCCGTAGAAGCCTACAAGATCTTAGAAGCGTTGATAATGGCTTCTCACGGCATTAGACTAATAACTGAGATTCAGTTAAGGTAGTTGCTACAGGTTTTCTCATGTTTAGGTCTCTCCTTAAACTAATAGAGAGTCCTGAAAAAATCGACTTCTTCAGGCTTTTCTATCCTTCTTTCTCGCTACCGCTAGTTTCTATATCTAGTGACGGCTTAAAGGCAGTTAAAGAATACGGACACTGTAGAGGGACTCAGCTAGTTATCGAGAATAACGGGTTATACGCTTTAAGCGACTTTAATGAGTGTCTCCAGTACTCGCAGTACTTGAGTGGCTCGTGGTTCAACGCAAGAGATTACCTAAGTAGCGTATCTGAGAACTTCAGGAACTTGATAGAAAGAATGCTGACTCTGTACACTGACTTAGGAATTCCGACGTCACCGCTAGACGATCTAGAACTCTTCACTTCCATAATACTCTCACGCAATACTGACTACCATAGAAACACTGTAGGTTGGGTTAAGAAACTCCTTAAAACTTTCCCCTCTCTAGAATCACTAATCAACGCTGAGTCAGACTTCTTGGTCTCTAGGGTTAGCAGTAGCTACCAAGTACTTGAGTTACCGAAAATCTTGGATTGCTACTTGAGAGTGAGGAACTTGCTGAAGGGACCCTCAGAAAACTCGCGAGCTCTCTTAAGATGTCCTGGAGTAGGTCCTAAGACGCTGTACGCCTACATACTCTTCGTGAAACTAGATTCTAGGTATGCTCCAATAGACACTAACTTGCTAAGCTTCTTGAGCAGACTAAGAGATTTAAGAAGAATAATCAGCAAGTCGGCGCTCCCTATCAAAGAATATTGCTTTAAGTACGTCTGTGATTCATGTCCGAAGAACGGCGTGTGCATTGAAGCATTGCTGAGGAATAAGTTAGGACCTCTAAATGGTTGGTTCCAGACTGTCGCTTTCTTACACAACAAGACATACTGCGCAACTAGAAAATGTCTTGTGTGCCCACTATCTACGGAATGCCTATCCTTCATAGGGAGAGGCGACCTGACCTCCTCCCCGCCCTAAAGTGCGGGGGTTCTGGGGAGGTTTGGAGCTACATTCCCGGCTATCGCCGGGTTCAGCTCCGCGCCCGGTCTCAGGCGCATTACCCCTACCCCGTGTAGAGCGGGGCTCAGGGATATGGCTTCCCAATACCTAAAGAATACAGAGCTTAAAACCTTACCACACCATCCCCGCCCTAAAGAACGAGGCTTTCGGGATTGTAAGAACTTAATAACATGCTTAACGGATTATGTAGAGGGTTAGGTAATTGAGTAGTGACTTGACTTACTGTGAGATGTGCGGCAGACCCATAAAGAAGAGAGAAGCTAGAGTAGTTTATGTTGAGGGGAGTAAGCTAGTTCTGTGTTTTTCTTGCTATTCTAAAGTCTCTAAGAGAGCCGTGAGCGCTGAGCTGAGAGAAATCGCTCAAAAGCCTGCATCAACACACTCACACAGACCCAGTCTCACCACTCGAGCAACTAGCAAGACACCGCAGAAAAGTAGTAAAGTGGTAGATGAGTACGAAGTGGTTCCAGACTATCATGAGAGAATAAAGAAAGCTAGAGAGAAGCTAGGATGGTCGCAGAAAGTGCTTGCTAACGCAGTTAGAGAGAGCGAGAATGTTATTAAGAGAATAGAAGCCGGACGTCTAGTCCCCTCAATAGACCTAGCACGCAGGTTAGAGAACGTACTTAAAATACAGCTGTTAGAGCCGGTAGTCGACACAAGCGTCAGTACCTCAAAAACCGTGAGTAAGGGTATTACGGGCCTCACAATAGGTGACGTAATGGTTTTAAGGAAGGAAGAGAAGGAGTAGCTGATGAGTAAGAAATCAATACTAGTAGCTAGAGAAAGCGATTTAAGTGAGGCGCTTTCTCTAGCTGACACAATACGTTTAAATATAGTTAAGAAACTCATACTACGAAATAACTACAGACCAGACAGAAACTACTTCCTCAACTCAAGACTACTAGACGAAGTCAAGAGTCTCCTTAACACTCTCAACTCGAACAAAACAATAATAGACTCAATCTACATCTATGAAGTCCTACACCCACGTCAGGTAGTCAATTTAATAAAAGAGCTAAAGTTAGAAGTTAGAGACAAGATACTAATGGTTCTTGAAATATTCGCTGGCCACGCAGGCTCTAAAGAAGCTAAGTTGCAGATAGAGATGGCTGAGATAACATATCAACTACCCATCGTTAAAGAGTGGATTAGGAAAGCTAAGTTAGGTGAGCTCCCGGGTTTCATGGGTCCTGGAGAATACGCTACCGAGACCTACTATAACCACATGAGAAGAAGACTCGCTAAAATAAGAAAAGACTTGAATGAGTTGAGAATCAGGAGAAGAAAAGAAAGAGAACTTAGAGTCTCTAAAGGTTTCCCACACATAGCTATTTCAGGCTACGCCAACGCAGGAAAAACAACTCTATTTAATTCCCTAACTAAACTAAGCAAGCCTACAGGTCCAGAAATGTTCACAACTATTTCTCCTAAAGTGGCGTTAGCGTTAATAGACTGCTCTGAGGTAGTGTTTGTCGACACTGTAGGTTTCATAAGAGACTTACCTCCGGAAGTTATAGAGGCTTTCTACGCTACACTAGAAGAAATCTCATTCTCAGACTTGGCAGTCTTAGTTCTAGACTCTTCTGAACCCTCAAACATGATTGAGTCGAAACTAAAGACTTCACTAGATATACTATCGAAGATAGGATACTTTGGGAAACCTCTCATCGTAGCTCTAAATAAAATCGACTTAAGTAACGACCTAGAAAACATAGAGAGTCTAGTCAGAGACTACATGTCTTCTAACTACTTATGGAGTTGGCGTCTAGTTAAAGTTTCTGCTCTGAAGGGTAAGGGTTTGAGCGAGCTTAAGAAGGTATTATGTGAGTTTCTCTCACCGAAAACTAGCGAGGGTCTTAAAACAAGTAGTTTCAGACATAATTAGAGGTCTGAGCCCTAAATATATTTTTAGGGGGACCGCTTTGCTCCATAAGGGAATTAAAGTTTGCGTTTTAAGGATAGGTCATAGACCTGAGAGAGATAAGAGGGTGACTACGCACGTAGCGCTTACCGCGAGAGCTTTTGGTGCGTCGTGTTTTGTATTAGGCGATGTAGAAGATCAGAGTGTTTCTGAGAGTTTAAGGAAAGTCTGCGAGAGGTGGGGCTGCGGAGACTTTAAGTATCTCTCGGGCGTTTCTAGTATTAAGTTTATTAATGAGTGGAAAAATTCCGGAGGTTCTGTAGTGCACCTCACGATGTACGGCTTACACCTCGACGAGGTCATCAACACTATAAGGTCGTCATCTAAAGATTTACTGGTTGTAGTAGGCGCATCGAAAGTTCCGAGAATCTTCTACGAGTTAGCAGACTTTAACGTAGCGATAGGGCATCAACCACACTCGGAAGTTGCTGCCTTAGCAATCTTCTTAGACAGGCTTTTTGAAGGAAAAGAACTTCACCTTATTTTCTCTGATGCTAAATATTATATAGAGCCGTCGATTAAGGGAAAGAAGGTGGTTAGAGTTGGGTAAGTCTAGAAAGTTAGACGAGCTATCTAAATTTATTGAAGAATATATCGGGGAAGCGGGCAAGGCAGTTTTCGAAGTCTTAGTTAAGCGTAATAAAGAGTTAACAGACTCAGAAATAGTTTCAGAGACGGGCATTAACGAGCAGGAAGTTAGAAGAGCTCTATACGAGCTACACTCATTAGGCATTGTTGCTTACAAGAAAAAGCAGAGTCCTGAAGATGGAAAGTTTATTTATACGTGGTTCATAGACGGAGGCAGACTTAATCAAGTCCTCCTCCAGAGAAAGAAAGAAACATTAAGTAAACTTAAGGCTAGGCTAAATTTCGAGTCTAACAATACTTTCTTCGTGTGTGACGTTGACGGTGTTAGACTAACTTTTGATGAGGCTTTCGAGAATGACTTTAAGTGTCCTAAGTGTGGGGCTGATTTAAGGCCTGAAGACAATACGACTACTAAAGAATTCCTGAAGAAAATGATCGCCAAACTCGAAGAGGAAATATCTAATGAGGAGAAGGAAGTCACTAGTTGATTTATTTGCTGGTGGCGGAGGCTTTAGCAGGGGATTCTATGAAGCGGGCTTTGAGCCCGTCCTAGCTGTAGAGATAGATGAAGCCTCAACTAAGACATACGTATCTAACTTCCCTAAATCGCTAATTATATCGGAAGACATACGCGACCTCGAGTGCTGGAGGTTACGTGACCTTCTAAGTTATGAGAAAGTAGACGTAGTGATAGGCTCCCCACCTTGCGAGCCTTTCACAGGGTCCAACCCTAACAGAATGAAAGACCCTCTAGACAGACTGTATAGAGACGAGACAGGCAGACTAGTCTTAGAATTCATAAGGATTCTTGAATGTCTAGAGCCTGAGTACTTCGTCATGGAGAACGTTCCGGCAATACTAGACGGAGACCTGAGTTCAGCACTTAAGGAAGAATTTAGTAGGGTTGGGTATGACGTCTACTTCAACCTTCTCAGAGCAGAAGATTATGGAACTCCCTCAAGAAGACTTAGAGTGTTCATATCTAATGTTCGTATAGACCCTCCTAAGTCAAGTAGGCTAATTACTGTGTTAGAAGCAATTTCAGACCTTCCGGAACCTTCGGCAGACCCTCAGATACCTAATCACGAGCCGCCGCCAAGTCTCAGTAAGTCTAAGCTGAAGAAAGTGCTTAGGCTTAGGTGGGGTGATTCAGTAGTTAAGTATGAAGGTGCTGAAGGACGATTCTTACCTAATCTTATTAGGTTGCATCCCTACAAGACAGCGCCGACGGTGTTAGGCTCTTCAAGATTCATACATCCTTTCGAGAACAGGCTACTTACTGTCAGAGAGCAGGCTAGACTGATGGGGTTCCCTGACAACCACGTATTTCTGGGAGGTAGAGACCAACAATATAATCAAGTGGGGGAGGCTGTTCCGCCACCAATAGCTAGAGCGATAGCTCTTGAGTTACTTAAGCGTTTAGGTACTTGAAAATCTAACCATCATTTTTAAGCCTCTTTTATGAAATAGTTGTTGTGAGAACTCAAGACGAGAAGAGGTAGTCTTGATAACAAAGCTCGTATTGCTGAGTAGGTTGGTGAACAGAGGTGTTGGGTCAAAGTCCTGTGAACACTGAGCAGACACTAAGAACTAGAGACGGTGATGACAGCTTAGAACTAATAGTAGTAGTCAGTAATGTTTCGTCTCCTCAGAGACTAATTGATTTCGCTAAGCTAGTCTATGGTCTAAGCAACTTAAGAAGTAGCCTAGTCTTCACTAGGGTTTCTGGCATGGCGGCCCAGTCAGGAGTGCCTGAAGTAAGTAAGTATCTGTATAGGTTAGGTAAACCATTACTTCTCCTGCCATCACCTCAGGATGTCATCGACTTGCTAAAGCCTGACAGAATTCTAGTATTAGCTAAAACTGATGTTTCTAAAGACATCGAAGAAATAGCTGACAGCTTGAAAGGTCGAGTAGCTCTGTTAGTCAACGGCGGCGATACACCTCCACCTAAAACAGAGCTTAGCTTAGGGGATCACGTTATGGTGAGAGAGCTTGACCCATCTACACCACCCCAAGCACTACTAGCTATAACACTCTACGTGATTATGAAGAAGCACGCAGAGAAAAACATTTAAGCTGAGTTACTATAAGAAAATCGTGGAGCCGGGTCGTCTAGCGGCCAAGGATGCGGGGCTTTGGACCTAACAGGAGGAACCCCCGTGACCGGGGTTCGAATCCCCGCCCGGCTACCACGTCATTTTCTACTTAAAATCGTGCGGCTCGTATAATACTTCGGGATTTTCGTGGAGTGCCGGGTCTCTAGTCCCGAAGCGCTCGCACCTAAAGGGATTAAGCTCGTCCTAACATGTGATCACGCACCTAAAGAAGCTTTTTTTATTGAGGAACTACATAAACATGCTTCCGCGGTCAAAGATTTCCTGAGTAATATGCTAAATCTAAAAGACCTTGAGATAATATTTAGTGAGAATGAAGTTATAGGTACAGACTACATACTATACTCTTACAAAATTTTTCGTCAAGGGAGCTACGTAGGCACGTGCAGATTTATAGCATACAACAATAAATTAATTAAGTCTCTGTGCACTATTAGTGGAGGGATCGCTTTTGAGTAAGCCTGACTCATTACCTCCTGGACAAAGAGCTATACCTAACTTCATAATCTACAGGATTCTTGGTCAGCCCCAAGTAGACCTTACTTCATGGAGGTTAAGGGTAGGGGGCGATGTGAGCAACCCCCTAACATACACATACAACGAATTGCTTGAAATGATTGACACGTCTTATGTCTCAGATTTCCACTGCGTCACTGGATGGTCTGTAAGAAACGTCATGTGGGAAGGCGTCTCACTAAGAAAACTCTCCATGAGAGCACAGCCGTCAAAAGATGTCAAGTGGGTTTACATAGTGAGTCTAGATAGGTACACGACCGTAATACCATACGAAGATTTTCTCGATGAAAGAAGTCTCCTTGCATTAAGAATGAATGGAAGGACTTTAAGTTTAGAACAAGGCTTTCCAGCAAGGATCTTCATACCACATTTATATGGCTGGAAGAGTGCTAAATGGGTGACTGAGATCACCCTAACTAAAGAATATAAAGATGGATATTGGGAGGCTTTAGGCTATCATCATAGAGGAAACGTATGGAGAGAAGAGAGGTTTAAGTAATTAATTTCTTCATCTTAATTCACCAGCAAGAGATTTCACTAACACTTAAATCAAACTAAGTAACACTTTTAACGTAATATAAAAATATTTAAATAAAATTGATTGACATATTATAATATTTTAGTTTCAATGATTAATCTTTATTAGCTTCAAACCAGTAGATATATTGGTGTATCTTAAATGAAGAGCTTCAGCGAACTAATATATAGTCAGGAGAGAGCGCCAGGCGAAGCAATAACTAAAGTTGAAACCCACACACCAAAAATAGAAGCACCCGATACCGTAAAAACTAACGAAGCTTTTGAGGTTAAAGTTTTTGTAGGACCTCACCCAAACACCGTAGAACACTCTATCAGAAGGATAGAACTCTACTTCTACGAAGAAGGTAGACCTTTTAACCCGATAAGACTAGCTACTACAGAGTTAGAGCCTGTATATAGTGAGCCAGAAATAAGGTTGAAAATAAAACTGAAAAAGAGTGGAGTCATATACGCTGTAGAGTACTGCAACTTACACGGATTGTGGGAAGCTAGGAAAGAAATTAAGGTTGAGTAAACTTATTCTACTTTATTTTTCATATCTCAATACCTAAGAGAATGTTAGCTATTCTACCAATAAAGTAAGTTATGGTTGCGGCGATCATTCCCAGAGCTATTAGTTCTAGGATTTTGCGCTTGGCTTCAAGACCTCCTAAAATGGATATTATGAAGCCCGTCAGCCCTAAGGCCGCCGCAGAAAACACGAAAGACAAAACTACTGAGATTGGTGGAGGGATAAGCAACACGTAGGGGAGTAAAGGTACTAGAGACCCTGACAAGTAAGAGAGCCCCGTGAATAGTCCTGCTTTTTTGGGGTCTCTTGATGCCTCCTCATTTCCTATGTGAATGTCTAAAGCAGTTAGACTAGTTCCAAGTTCTCCAGAACTATAGCCAGACTTTACCGCAGACAGTAACTGTAAGTACTTCATTTTTTCGTTAGCTATTTGTGTACTAGTCTTTGAACTAATATATGCTCCTATACCCATAGAAAGAGCTCCCCCAATACCCACTAGCGTGCCGCCAATAAAGACGTATAGTGGGAGTACAAAAGTTCCTGCAAGCCCTGCAGAGACTGAGAGAACCTCGACTAAGCCGTCATTCATTCCCAAAACTATTTCCCTAACGTGTTCTAGGAAAGTCTTATACAGCTCTTCTTCCTTCTTCAAAACATTCTCGTGAAGTACTTCGTCTTTAGCGATACTTACGAGTAACTTTACCTCATGATCATCTAGCTCGCCTGACTCAACCACACTTAAGTATTCTCTAACAGCTCTCACTTCGTCATGCTCTAATAACTTGATAACGAAGCCTAAACCAAAAACCCTATATGCAAACTTCAACAACATTAAATTCAGTACTTTTTTAAACCTGCGTGCTTTGGGTTCTACTTCCTTCCTCTTAAGGAAATTCTTCCAGAAAGCGACGTGCGAAGCTTCCATGGAAGCAAGCTCTTTAAGTTTTTTGCTAAGTGCCTCATCAGAGACTCTAGCAGCTAAGTACTCATAAGATGCTTGAGCAAGTTCCTCGTCCTCTAAAGACTTAAGGGCTATCCTTATTATGTCATGACTCATGTCTTAAGAAACCTCTAAAGAAGCCAAGATTTCTCTCGCTAGACTACTTAATTTCTGGAAGTCTGTCTCTGTGAGTAGGCTGTTAACTGATAACTCGCCAGAGAGCTTAAACTTAGATCTCGTGAGTAAGTTCCTTATCTCTCTTGATGCCGCGTCGTTCCAGCCGTAAGTAGTTATGATGTAGAGCGGCTTTTCGGAATCCGTCTTACTTAGTAGGAGTTCTAATACGTACTTAGTTAGAGGGAAGACAGCGTTGTCATATGTTGAGGTTACTAATACAATCACCTTAGCATCAATAGCTTCTCCTAGAAAATCTGAGACGTTATCTCTATAATCTGAGGTAAACTTGAATACCTCAATATGCACGTCATCTCTTTTGATCATGCTTAATAGTTTCTCAACTATTTTCTCGTTATAGCCGTACATAGACGTATACAGAATAACTAGCTTCTTATTTTCTGGTCTAGCTTCAGCCCATAAACGATAAAGCTTAATCGCCTCATTAATTGTGTCAGTTCCTAGCAATACAGCCCCGTGTGAGGGTGCTACTAACTCCACCTTTAGATTATGTGTAGTAAGCTTATTTAGCGCCTTAATGACGTTATCTCTGTAATGTCCTATTATGTTAACAAAGTATTTTTTCATGAACCTAGAGTACCGCGTCTTCAAATCAGTTAAATCACTTACTATGATGGGAGACACAGAGTAAGCGCCGAACGCGTCGCAAGTCATCAGAGCTCTAAACTCATCAACATAAGTGAAAATTGTTTCCGGCCAGTGCAACCACGGGACATGGAAAAACCTCAACGTAGTGTCGCCAAGCCTCAACTCTTCGCCATCTCTTACAGGCCTAAATTTAACTTCTATACCTAGAAGAGACTTTATGAGTTTAGCTGTGAGAGGGTGTCCTAAGACCTCAGCTCCGAACTCATTTAAAGCACTCAAAGCTTTCAAGGAACTACTGTGATCAGGCTCCATGTGATGAAGGACTACATACTTAATATCTCTTAAATCAACTACTCTTCTAAGAGCATCAATGTATTCTTCTGAGAATACGTGTTTTACAGTGTCAAAGAGGACAGATCCTTCTTTAGTCTTCAGGACGTACGAGTTGTACGTGATCCCCTCAGGTATCTCCCAGAGAGACTCAAAGTACATTATTTTCCTGTCAAAAACTCTCAAGACAACCAGGTCTTTTAGAAGTTCTTTTACTTCAACTAGCTCCAATGTAAGACCCCTATAATATAGGTAATAATACTTAAAATCGTGTATTAGTTAGGTTCCCTCAAAAAACGTTGTACTTTAGGGACTTCTTAAATTACTTGCGAGCTTCTGCTACTCTCTTTAAGAAAGCTCTTGCTTCTGCAGCGTCTTCTGCAGGTACTTCTTTATGACAGAACCACCAGTCAAAGCACGTATATTTCTTTAATCTTTCGGACGCTTCACTCATGGTTGATGGTGGCGGTATTATAGCTCTTTCACCTATTAATTCGTTGTTAGGCCAGTTCGCAGGTATGGCTACACCGTGTTCTTCATGTACTTGCAGAGCTTTTAGTATCCTGAGTATTTCGTCAATATTTCTACCTAATTCTAGAGGGTAATACAGGATAACTCTTATTACGCCTTCAGGATCTACAATGAATACTGCCCTAACAGTTGCCGTAGTAGATTCTGCATGAAGTAATCCAAGCTTCTCAGCTACTTGCCCTCTAGGATCAGCTATTATAGGAAACGGAATCTCATAACCTAGTTTCTCTTTTATCCACTCAACCCACTTAATATGGCTATAGTTGCTGTCTATACTAAGTCCTATAAGCTCTGTGTTTAATTTTTTGAAGTCTTCATACCTTACAGAGAAAGCAACGAATTCAGTCGTACACACTGGAGTGAAGTCTGCTGGGTGACTAAAGAGGACAAACCACTTACCTTTATAGTCGTCTGGCAAGACCTTCTTACCGTAATTAGTGAGTACCTCGAGCTTTGGGAAGGGCTCACCTATTAAAGGTATTAAACCGGGCATTTTTGTTTCACCAATTTATATTTAAAATTGAGGTATTTAAACTTTATCATTGGATAAATTAATGAAAGCATTTAACTTTATGAACAGACTGAAATATACGCTAGGTTACTCTACGGGTTTGATTAGAGTAAATACTTCTCTAGAGTGAATACTTAAAGAAAGAAAAATCGTTCGCTACAGACGCGCTAGTTAAGGCTCTACTGTATAGTATATTCTCTTTCTCTTCTTACCTCTATTTTCTGTTTTTAAGAGGACAAACTTGCCTATCTCTGCTGTGTTCTTAACGTGAGGTCCTCCGTCAGCTTGTATATCAACACCGGGGATCTCTACTATCCTTAAAGTTTCTATGTTTGGCGGCATCCTAGCGGCTAGCTTTACTATACCTGGTATTTTCATAGCCTCTTCTCTGCTAAGCCAGTAGATTCTAACTTCTATACTCTTCTTTATGATCTCGTTAACTTCTTCTGCTGCCTTACTGAAGACTTCTTTTTCGTCACCCTGCACATCATAGTCTTCTTTCGCTTTATCTGGTTCTACACTACCCCCAGTAACTAGAGAGCCGTATCTAGAGTACATGACTGCAGATAGTATGTGTGCTGCGGTATGTAACCTCATCAACTTATACCTCCTCTCCCAATTCAACTCACCAATAATTGAGGAACCGGGCTTCAAACCCTCGACACTATCAAGCACGTGTATGACCTCGCCAGAGTTCTTATCGATTATTACGTCTCTGACCTCGTACTTCTTCTCGCCAGAGTAGAGCCAGCCAGTATCATTAGCTACACCCCCAGACGTGGGATGAAAAGCAGTCTTATCTAAGACTACACCATCTCTAGCTACTTCAATCACAACAGCCTCAAATCTCCTTAAGTAGCTGTCTTTCTGAAACAGCAACTCAGTAACCACTCAAACCACCGAATAGTATTAAGAAAAACAATAAAAATAACTAGAACACTAGCAACCACTGCATCTCCTGCCTGAACAGCTAGAAAAAGGTTAGGTTATTTATAATATGCTGCATACGAAGTTTATTCTCCGGGGTAACGTAATGGCGTTAGAAGACATTCACACTAGGTTAAAGACCTACATAGACATGGTTGAAAAAGCACTGAAGACCTTGAGAATATTAAATGACAGTAAAGAAGTAAACGAGGTAATAAGACTAGCGTCACTTTACTTGAATGACTCGAAGTACTACTTCAGCATCGGTGATTACGTAACTTCATTGTCTTGCGTAGCATACAGTGAGGGCTTGTTAGACGCCTTAAGACTTACAAGCAACGTCGAGTTTGAGTGGGTGAGAGAAAAGCCTAAAAAAGTCCTCATAGGAGGGACTTTCGACTTGCTACATCCGGGTCACGTACATTACGTGAGAGAGGCTCATAAGAGAGGACTAGTATATGCCGTAGTAGCTAGAGACTCTGTAGTCAAGAAAATAAAAGGAAGAGAACCAGTATTTGACGAAAAATCAAGACTCACTCTAGTTTCTTCTCTTAAATACGTTTATGAGGCAATACTAGGTGATGAAGAAGACTTTATGAAGCCAGTGATTAAAGTGAGGCCAGACATAATACTGTTGGGTCCTGACCAACCCATAGACGAGCATACTCTCACCCGGAATAGCGAGAAACTAGGTCTAAACGTGACTGTAGAGAGACTGAGAGAGAGGGTGGGAGGACAGCTGATGTCAACTACAGACATAATAAAAGAAGTCCTCCGCAGATACTGCGTAAATCAATACAACAAATAAAACCAGAAAAATTAAAGGATGTAAGGTTCACAACGGAAATACGCTTCAAGACTTTAAAGAACTCTTACCTCTTTCTGAGACCTGTTCTCCTAGCGGCTATATGGCCTACCTTCCTGCCTGGCGGCGCGTTTCTAGATACTGTGGACGGATGTGACTTCCTCTGGTGGTGTCCACCACCAAATTTATGACTGACCGCATTCATTGCTACGCCCCTGACTCTAGGCCATTTATGCGCTTTCACTTTCCACTTATGGTAAGCAGCACCAGCTTTAAGTAAGGGCTTCTCAGGTCTTCCAGCACCCGCCGGAACACCTATAGTTGCCCTAGCCGTACTCAAAATACTTTTCTGTCTTTTGCTGGGTAGAAGAACTATAGTGTACTTGTCAGACCTGCCGAGAACTATGGCGTAACTGCCGGCCTGCCTAGCTAGCTTACCGCCATCACCTGGTCTCAACTCTATGTTATAGATTTTAGTTCCTTCAGGTATCTTACCTAACGGGAGAGTACATCCTAGGTTTGCCGGCGCGTCAGGACCTATAAAGACTTCCTGCCCCACATACATGCCCTCAGACGCAGGTATGTAATATTCACCGCCATTCTCTAACACTATCCTAGCTAGGGGGACCCACCTACCCGGATCATGTAACAATTCAGCAACAACTCCCTTATATGTGGCGTCAGTTAGTGGGGGGTACCTAGCTTCAGCAACTCTAGTGTGTGAGGGGCTCCTGAAGTTTTGCCCGCCGCGACCAGCTCTCTGCTGAAGTATTTTCTTACCCACCCAACATCACCCTACCTAAATAAGACCTAACCTAGTCGCTACCTCGCTAGCTTTATACTCTGGCTTAAGCTTAACATAAGCTTTCTTCTCTCCCTTCATAGTTATCAGAACGTTTACTTTCTCTACCTTAACACCAAAGAGTTTCTCTACAGCCTCTTTTATATCGCCTTTAGTGGCTTTTAGGTCAACTACAAAGACTAAAGTATTATTCTTCTCTATCAGTGAGAGAGTTTTCTCAGTAGCTAAAGATCTCTTAATTATTGACGCAGGGTCCTTCAAAAGCTCATCACCTCAAACCTCTTCCTGAGTACTTCTAAAGCAGACTTAGTGTATATAGTTAGCCTTCCCGGAACACCCCCAGGAGCTAAGTGTATCACACTCAACATACTAGCAGGAACTACGTCAACCCCGGGTAAGTTTCTGAAAGCTTTGTATGTGTCGAGATTCTCCTCATGCACTACAATCAAGAGAGACTTAGGCCTCACGTACCTCCTGCCCCTCATCTTACCCTTACCAGCCCTAATCCTAGTCTTATTGTGTGCTCTCTCGACATCCACGAAAACACCCAGGCCCTTAAGCAACTTCTTAGCATCACTAGTCTTAACGACACTCAGCGCCTGATCATCAACTACTATTGGTAAGACTTCTTTTTCGAATAAGTGACCTCTCAGCCTAACTAATTCAGGATGACTAGTAGCGGCTATAGCTGAAGCAATAGCCCTGACCTTCTCTTTCTTATTTATCCTCTCCCTAACAACTTTCTCGACTCTAGGTGGGTGAGCTAGCCTGCCACCCCTAGTCATAGGAGCTAAGACCGCACGACCGTTATCAAGCCTGGGCACCCTAGCTACACTATGCCCTATACCCCACGATTCACCAACTCTTCTCTTACCAGCTAAGGGGTCTCTCCCTTTAGGCTGCAACCTAGCAGTAAAGGAAGCTAAGAAAGCCCTCCTAATTAAGTCTTTCCTTACCGGAAAAGAAAAAACGTTAGGAAGAACCACCTCACCGATTACGTTACCACTAGCATCATACACAGGAACCTTCTTCTCCACTATTTTCTCACTCACGAGTAGTTTCTCAGACATCACTCAACACCTAGACTCAAATCTTACTCTCAAGACTTATATAAACAATCTTAGGAGCCTTATCCGGCACCCAGCTAGGAGGTCTGATAGGCCATCTAAGAACTAAGGGTCTCTTGGGAGTTCCCTGAACAGAACCTGCAAGCACTATGTAATCAGTTCTTACTTGACCGTAGTGCGGGAAGCTACCCACGGGAGTTATTTTGCTACCGTCATCGCCTATAATGAGTATCCTCTTATTATATTCTGTCCTTCTGTGAAATCCCATCTGGCCTGGCTGAGGGACCGGACTTATAGCACCGAATGCAGGGCTCCTAGCACCGATCCTTCTATGACCTTTCCTATGTTTATGCCACTTAGGCAACTCCCTAACACCAAACCTCTTTATCACCCCCTGAAAGCCCTTCCCCTTAGTAACTCCAATAACGTCTATGAACTGCCCAACACTAAAGACATCAGAAACTCTTAAAGGCTTTCCGAGAACACTCACGGCATACTCTATCTGAGTTTTCAAGTCCCCACCGCCTAACTTAACCTCAATGACGTCAGGAACTTTCTTACTAAGACCACCAGTCAGCTTAGGTTGAGAGGCCATTATTAGGGACACTCTAGCAATACTGTCTCTCATTTCTTCAAGCTTCTTAAGAGTTTCCTCGGAAGCGCCTGCTGTCACAGAGAGAGTCTTAATCCTCCTATGAATCTCTAACTCCTCAGGAGGTCTAGTCCAGACCTCAGTTAAAGTTTTGAGGCCTGCTACAGTAGCTTCATAAAATCTAGCCGCAAGCGGTATCATAGGGGGAGTCTCAACAACAGTTACTGGAACGAAAATTTCTTGTCCGTAAGTTGGTCTTCCAGGACGGTCATCTACTAATATTACGTGAGTCATTCCCACTTTATAGCCTAAGAAAGCGAGCGGCTTAGGACTACCTAACGTTACTTCAGGCCACGCCCTCACAGACGGCACAAACTCGGCAGCTCTTTTCCTAGGCCTAACACCTAGAGAGCCTCTTCGCGGAGCACTCCATTTCCTTCTAGCCATCAGCTACACCCAACCTTCTATGATCCTAAATGTTTTGGTGATAAGTGCTTAAATACTTTTACCTAGATAACTAAATCTACGTTAAGTCTACTTGCCGACGTCCCAGTACCTCCTAGTCTTCACATAATTTCTTTCGAGTTCGTAAATTGACAGGTAAAACTCTTCCTCACTACTGGAACTCAGCGCCTTCACGGCGTTGTGAGGACCTACGCCCCTAGCAGCTAAAGCAATCACGGCTTTCTTACCAAAAGCTAAGACGAGTCTTGCAGAAGCTACTAACTCCTTATATTTCCTCTTCTCTTCTTCGCTGACTAAAAACTCATATTTAGCGCCATACCTAATGACCTTCTTTACTAAACTACTTAGGTCTTCATTACCAAAATATGTGCCTACTACCGAGTAACCACACCTGTTACAGGTTACCCTCTCTGGTAAGTTCTTGACGACGTCGCGCCAGCTGTTACCGCACTTAAGACAGTAGAGTCTTACTTCTTTCTCAAGCAATCTCTTCTTGAGTAACTCAACTACCACATTCCTAGGAAGCTTCTCTACCTCTACTCTACCGTATCCACCAGCAACTTTAAGTCCTTCCAACGCTATTGGGGACAGCTCACTACTTACCACGATATTCTTAGTTAAGTGACCTGACTTAAAACCTCTGAAAAAACTTTCAAGAACTTCAGAATCGACGTAGCGAGTTAAGATCTCATTAAGTACTTCTTTACTGACTATTTCGTGACTTAAGTATCTACTAATTAAGGTCTTAATAACTTGAGAAGGAGCGTCTTCAGGCATTATGCCAAGCCTTACCAAGACCTTCCTAGCCACATACTCGGCTAGAGTCGACTTAAGTAAAGACTCTCTCAAGTAACTAACTACCTCTTCGCTAGTTAAATTACTAAGTAAATTCTCTAGTAGAGTTGCCACGACAGACTCGCTAGTGCTACTTGGGAGGAGCACGTAGACTCTGTAAGGGTCAGACTTCATTACAGGCTTTACACCGAGCATCTTACTCAAGTAATAAGACACCACGTGAGCAAGACCTAAATTACCTCTGCTCCCCAAACAAGAATGAATAACTGCTAAGACGTTGCTATTCCGACTAACCTCAACAAGCACTTCCTTCTCGGTAGGTAAGGGATAACCCTTACCTACGTGATCTCTTAACACCGTGCTCAAGTAACTTAAGACGCTGACGTCATCAACGAACCTCAAGTAATTACTTAAATCACTCCCTGAAACTATCATGCGTCTGAGAGCACAGACTTCCCTAGCCACCCTAAAATCAACAGGTATGTTCTCGCCAGACCAAGTAGGAATCAAAGCTTCCTCCTCATTACTCAACTCCACAAATATCTTCTTAGTTTCTTCATCTATGCCGAGGACCTTCCATACCCTGCCTGACAAAACAATGTTTGAGTTTTCGTCAGCTGATATAGCAACGAACTCCTCGTCTAGCCTCCCTACATGACTACCTGTCACTACGTCTATTACGTCATACTGTGAAGACTCAACAATCATGGTTGTTTTCAAATAATAGATCCTGCCCTTACTAGTCGCGGCGTAAGTGTTATCAGGTAGTCTCTTCAGATACTTCAAGTCAACCAGTAAGTCTATGACTTTTTGAAGATCTTCTTCTGGTAGTTCTGCGTAGGGGTAACTCTTCCTGAGAATCTTGAGTGCCTCGTCGAGAGTGAAGTTTTCTTCAAGACCTAAGCCCACTAACAAGTGAGCTAGGACGTCAAGAGACCCTTTAAATATATTCGGTTTCTCCAAGTCGTAGTTTGAAGTCCTCCTAGCAATGACTAAAGATTCTGACGCGTCATCTAGGTTCTTACTAGTTACTACATACCCTACTGCCTTCAGCCACAGCTTATGTGATGATCTACCGACCCTCTGAAGCAACTTCACAGCTTGTCTAGGAGAAGACACTTGAATAACTGCGTCTACGTGACCTACGTCAATGCCTAGTTCTAAGCTAGAAGTAGAAACAACTGCTCTTAGCAAACCTTCCTTGAGCTTCTTCTCTACTTCTTCCCTGACTTTCTTTGATAGAGAGCCGTGGTGCACCTCAACCGAGAGTCCGCGCTTACAAAGCATTGTTCCAAGCCACTCAGCTTCGTCTCTGGTATTAGTGAACACTATAACACTCCTAAACCTAGTTAATAGCTCTAAAACCTTGTCGACTACGGCATTTCTGGACTCGCTACTTGTTGGTGAGCTGGATTGCGCGACAGCTACCCTAATCTCAGATTCTCTAGACATAGGTATTGAGACATCGATAACTAGTCTGCCGGGAGCTAGAAGACTCTTAACTTTGTTTAAGTCGCCTATGCTAGCTGAAAGAGCTACACGCTGGTATCTTCCCGCAATCTTCTCAAGTCTTTCTAAATCAGCTAGTAGGTGAACCCCTCTCTTGCTATTAATCAGCTCGTGAAACTCGTCTATCACTACCCACTTAACGTTCTTTAAGTAATTTCTTAAGTCTTTGTTGACTAGAACGTAAGCTAAAGTCTCAGGAGTAGTTATCAGGATGTGGGGTGGTGAGAGACTCATTAACTTTCTGGCAGTACTCGGCGTGTCGCCATGTCTGACAGCTACTTTAAACCCTAACATATCGCCTAAGATGCCTAACCTGCGTAGCATGTCTCTGTTAAGAGCTCTCAGAGGAGTCACGTAAATAACTGTTATGGGTGAGACCTCACTTCTCTTCTTACACATCATAGTAAGTATTGGCAACATTGCTGCTTCAGTCTTGCCGCTACCTGTTGGCGCTACTACGAGTACGTGATGTCCTGATAAAATAGCGGGAATAGCTTTTTCTTGTATGGGGGTTAACTCAGCTAGACCTACTTTCTTAGCTAACTCAGCAACCTCCGCATTCAGCAGTCTTGCCGCGTCTTCCAGCATCTCACTCACTAGTCTCAAATATATAAGTATTAACTACTCTGATAAGCTGGTGGGGGGTATAATTTATAAATATCCACAAAGATGTCTTCTAAGGTGTTAGAATGTCAGAAGAAGAAAAAAGAAAGGAAGAAGAGGGGGAAGAGGCAGAAGAAGAGAGCTTCGAGAAAATTATTAATCTAGAGACTACAGAGGAAGAAACTAGCTGGAGTGCCGAAGAAGTTGAGGTACCGAGAATCTCGTTTAGTATAAATTCTTTAGAGACTATGATAAGCGTTGAAGAACTACTTCTGAAAGCGCTTAATAACCCTGAGACCGCGGACGAGGTAGTAAGGAGTATAAGAAGGTTGAGAGAGAACTTCTCATTGAGGCAGAAGAAAGCAGAACAGAAACCAAAAACAAGGAAGCTTCAGAAAAAGAGAGCTTCTGAAAGCAGGAGTAAGAAGTAATTTTGTGTTTCCTGTCAGCTCATTAACTTAAGTATATATTCTTGATTTACTCTCTTATCAAACACCACAGTAACTATTTTTTGATTGTTCTCCACTCTTAACTTAATCTTATCTACGATAACTTTCCCTAAGAGCAAGTCTCTCTCACTCTTACGTGGTGTTATATACTCCTTGAACTTCTTTCTTAACGAGCTGTAATGAGCGTCGAAATTCCTCAAGATTCTTAAAGTATCTTCAATATCCTCAGTTGAGCCTAGTTCCCTAGCTATCTTCTCTAGAACATCGTAAACGTCTGTGAGAACTCCTTCAATTACTACGTACCCTAACTCCCTAAACACTTTAACTCCTAAATCACACCACCTAATCTAAACCTAACTAGAACTAGTTTTTATTTCTAGATTGAAACTGGTTAAGCTCTCGATTTAGAGATTTAAAGAAGCCTTCAAGCATTGTTTAAGTTAGTGGTATCATAGGTTGTGATATCATCTCTGCCACAGGTTGAAGCAAATTCACTACCAGCACATCTGATATAAGGCCGCCGAAGCCCCCCAACATTAAGAGGACTGCTAGGTAGTAGATTGAGGAGTGTTTAAGTCCCCCATTAGTTATGGTTAGTGCGACGGTATTCATTGAGGTGATAGCTACTATTACTGACAAGTTTATCGAGTTTATGAAGGCTTCTGGGAGAGGATAGAAAGGCATTATGGTTTGTATCTGAGATAATACTGAGGCGAAGATCTTCATTAAAGAAGTGATGAAAGTTATTAATAACACGTTAGTCAAGTATATCGCGTAGGTTGAAGTCTCGAAAGTCTTATGGACCTGGTATCTACGTAATCTCAGCCTACTTATCATTAAGGAAACTTCAGAGAGATTAAGTCCTGTTCTAGAAGTGTCTCCGCCAAACCTTAAAGTGTCTTCAAGAATCCTTGACATGCGGTGAGCGAGTTCTGAGCGAGTGCTAAGTACGAATTCCTTCAAGCTCACAGAGAAACTTATGTTATTGCTTAGCAGGCTGTTGAGTCTCTGGAGAGACTTAGCGATTTTACCAAACAAGACACTCAGTAGAGGTTCCAGAGCTTTAAGAGGTGATGGAACTATAGAGAGATTACTGCCGTACATCCTTATAAAAACCGTTAAATCTTTATCTACCTCTTTCACGAACTTCTCTATCCTCACGTACGCGTAGCCCGGAATGAAGAGAGCAGCCCCCACTAGAATTAACAACACATACAGACTTAAAGAAAGAAGACCTGTTAAACAGGAAACGATTAGTATAGAGCATATAGCACTACTAAAAACCAGAATTAAGTTAGGGACCTTTAAAACTTCTTTTCTGAGAGCCCCACTCACGACGATGATATCTCTAGGCGAGACCATCCATATAGGCACTAATATAGTGGCTGTCGCCGCAAAAACCCCTATCAACGAAATCAACACAATACTGAGATCACCGCCGAACATTATAGAGAGTACTAAGAGATTAGCAACAACGAATATAGCTGAGGTAAGTACTGCGGTGTAGGCACTTAAGAGCACGTTGACAGAGTCCATAATCCTCTGGTAAGAATACTCATAAACACTCATATAATTTCTTAACTCAACCTCAATGAATCTCTCGGCACTCTCACCAACTCTTATAGAAGCCGCATATCTCTCCATAAAATCTCTCAAGTACTTAAGCTTAGTTACCTCAGAACTAACAATATAGAGAGACTTAGCTAAATCATACCCGAAATTCTTAGAAAGATTAACTACCTTCCTCATATACTTAGCTATCTTAGAATAACTTTCTGAATCAGCCACAGAAGAAATTACGTTGAGATTAGAGGTGCCGCCAGTAGACACTGAATACGCGTGAGCAAGCATAAATATAAAGTCTATGTCAGGTATAGTAACACTCAAATACTTAACTTTAACTATGCCGTAAGCGTAAGTAAAGAAAACAGAAACAAACGATACTAGCAGAATGATAACCACGTTGAGAGGATAACCTAAGCCGGCATACTCAACTATTAGGTAAGCCAATATTAGAGAAGCAACAATTACAGAACTCTTAATTAAGTTCTTTAAAAGCACCCTACTACTGAGCCCGAGAATCAAATCAGAGCACCTTTTCTTAGAAGGTCAATAGCTTTCTCGATACCTACTTCCCTAGACTTAATAATAGCTCTCCACACATCCCAATAATCAAAAACTTTCTTCTCAACTAATTCTTTGATAAATAAAGTTCTTAACTCGAGCTCGTCGTAAATCTCACTAACTCTGCTTCTAGGTATGCCTCTCATCACAGCTATCTTCTCTTCTAGCAGGTAGCTAGTTCCCCTACCGCTAAAAACAAATTTGTCATTTACAGGATCCCACACAAACACGGGTATGGCTATGATGCTGTCATTTTGCGGGTAGTAACCAATTACCTCGTAGAGCTTAACCATCTTCCTAGCTAAGAAGCCCTCCTTAGTATAGACAGCTGACTGAAACCAGGCGAAGTTGAGAGCACCTATGTTAGTTTTAGGAATATTTATTGGGTTGTTAGTTAGTCTCTGTGTTAACGTGTCGATGTCTGACGCGTGGAACGTTGATAAGACTGGGTGACCGGTATTGTGGAGAGCTGTAGGAAGGAAACCACCTAGGAATAACTCAGACTCGGGGACCGATATGTCGTAAACAAATCCGTCATACCTAGATTTACTAATTCTGAGAACCTTTAGGAAGACTAAATCACTTCTTAGGAGTGTTTTGATCCTGCCTAAGAGAGTTGCGTCGCTTTCGTTAAGGAGGCTTAAGTCTTCTTTAAAGGATTCAATTACGTCTTCAACTACCTTCTTAGAAACGAATTCTCTTGAATTATTGCCTGACTTCCTCAAAAGTCTGTGCTCGTTAAGAGAGATACTTGAGTTTTGAATGACGTGTCGTAAAGCATCCAATATGCGCACCGGGACCTCTTCTCTTGGCAGACACACTACAACCTCGTAAGATTGTTCATTGCCCTTTAAGACAGACATATAAGACTCAAAACCTAGCAACCTAGCAAACCAAGTCGCCGCGGTAGCAACCTTCTCATCACTTACGTAGTAAATAATTGATTCTTTTGAAGCTTTAAGTGATTCAAGCGTCTTAAAAGCTTGAGTGTTGAGAAGACTAGTAATCATCAACCATAAAGTCATCGGACGTGAGAAGAGTTCTCTTAAGTTAAGATTACCAAACGAGGCATTCTGCTTGCTACCTGCTCTATCAAAGTTCTTAACGAAAGAGACTAGGAAATCGCCTTCTTCAAGTTGTGAGACGAGCTTAGGTACAACCTTCATAGACTTCATGTCAAGAACGAAAACGCTGTGCGAGCCCGTGACTCTTAAACGTCCCCCACCCTCATAAATTATCTCGTAAATCGTGTTAGTCTTATGTCTCAGGACGTAGTTTATGGGAGACCAAATAACCTTGCCTGACTTGCTGAGTGACAAGACCTCATAACCACTAACATATCTCTTTCCTTCAGCGTCGTCACTAAAGAACTTATCCACGAATTCACCTATAGGAACTAGCTTTACTCTGCCAGTCCTCACTTCCTTAATCAAGACTGGAGTCTCCCAGGCAACGCTTTGAATAGCTTGAAAAGCTATCGAGCCTTCAGCACCTCTAATCTCACCAACGATTATGTAATTTGGTCTCTGCCTAAGCGCAGACTTAAGTAAATCAAACATTGACACGCTACTTTCAGGTCTTCCTGTATCTCTAGTTAATTCCCTCACCCAGTTAGGGTGTGGGACCACTACTTCCGCGGTATCCTCTATGGAGACTATCTTAGCAGAAGGTCTTATGAAGGGTATCATAGCTGTAAGCGAGGTGGTTTTGCCGCTAGCTGTCTCACCACATATGAAGCCGCTCATACCTTCACTTAACAGCATCCACATGTAGGCTGCGATTCTCGCGTCGAAAGTCCCCCAGCTAATGAGTTGCGTTACGCTAGCCGGGGTCTTCAAAACTCGCCTAATAGTGAAGTTAGAGCCTCTTAAGCTAACGTCGTTGCCGAAAACTATGTTTATTCTAGAGCCGTCAGGTAGCGTAGCATCAACTATTGGTCTAGCACTAGATAAGGGCTTACCTATCTTCTCAGCTAGCGATATTAGAAACGCGTTCAACTCATTCTCGTTCAGGAACCCCACACTGCTCTCCATACTGCCGAAGTACTTGTGCACGACGTATATGCTTCCCAACCCACTGCATGAGATGTCTTCTAAGTACGGGTCACGTAAGAAAGGCTCTATAACTCCTACACCTACCTTATCCCTCACCACGTGATAAGCTACTACACTCTTAAGCTCTTCGCGAGAGACTCCATCACTCAAGTAACGTAATAATTCTCCAGACCACTTACTATAAACTTCGTCAATTAGTCTAAGCAACAAACACACTTTATCATCTGGAGACTTAGGCACGTACTCTTCTGGGATAAGCCTCGCTACCTTCTCCTCAACGAAGTAAAGGATTTTCTCTGGTGGTCTGGGAGGTTCTATGACTACATAGCTTGGGTAACCTCTACTCAATTTCCTGCTAGAGACGTGAATGAAAACGCCGCCACCGACAGGATAAATAAGACTGTAGTTTTTCAGGAACTTATGCTCGCTACCAAGTTTATCAACTACTTTAATGTCATCGGACTCGGAAGTCTTTCTAGATATGTATTGTCTGAGATACCACGGCTCTACATCACTGTAGTAAGGAATATGGCAGGCAGTACTCTCAGTCACAGCCCTCTTTTTACGTAAACTCCTCGTTATGTTGAAGGACTTAGCGAGTAGAGGTAGTTTTGAGGAAATCATGCCTCGTCACACTTTAGTAGCTTTAAGCGGAACTATCTTTATTCCTATAGCAGGATCAATATCGAAGATTATTGAGGAGTCAGCACCAGCATTAAATCCCTTCATCTTAATTAAATTAAGCGCCTTGTAATTCTTGCCGCCGAAATCTATGTTGCTTAAGCTAATATACACGTCGGAAACGCCTACTACCTTAGCTCTCATATCTTCTGGTAGGACCCTGGGATGTAGCGTGAGTATTAGAGTATTGCCTCTCCTAACTAGGAGCCTTAAGTTCTTGAAAAAATTCAAGACTTTACCTAGCCAAACACCGTGAATTAAGTGAGTAAGACTATCAACTGCGATTAGGTCGTAATCAGTTGAGCGTTCCTCGAAGAAACTACTCAGTATGTCGAGAATCTTAGAGTTAGTTAGCCTACCCCACCTCAAGCCTCTTAAGTTAGCCGTGTAGACTCTCAGCGAGCCTTTTATGAAGTACCTACTCAGATCTAACCGTATCTCGGCCGCGTCACTGAGAAACTCTCTAGTAGTTCTCTCAGTAATTATCACCAAAGAACTCAAATTCTCTGATAAGGCACCATAAATAATCTGCTGAATCAACGCGGTCTTTCCAGAACCATTATCACCCTCAACCACTATGTAGGAAGGGTGGGGAAACCCCCCACCCAACCTTAAATCTAGAACTTCATTATGTGTCGGCACACACCTATGCATCATCAATCACCCAACTACTCTTACTACCGCCAGGACTCACTACAACTACAACAACAGGACCCTCACTAGATTTAGGAATCGGTAGTCTAAGCCTGGCTATGACTATTTCTCCGGGAATCAAGTAATTGTTTCCCTCTAGGCTCCTCACAACTCTGCCAGAATGTATCGCGTAAATACTCCATCCAGGACCCTCATCATTTGAATACTTGAGTAAGTACGTGAACACGTGCTCGTTTAATCCCTTATAACACACGATGAACTGAACGCTAGTTAGGGGCGCGACAGTGTCTTCTAATGCTGTTAACTTAACCTCTAGCGTAGTCTCATCTATTAAGTGGCCCTCAATTATCTTCAGACGATCGTTCCTAACGAGAGACTCACTCATCCTCCTCGCCTCTCTAAAGACTATCAAAACGTAATTCAAGTTCATGATAACGCTCGCTACTATCATCACAAGCATAAATACCGCGACAATGATTGAAGGAATCGTTACTTCGCTTGGCAGAATCAACCACCTCTCTCATCCCGGGACTATCCCCTCCGTGTAAGCTCCTGAAGGCAGGACTAGCTTAACCTTAACGGGCTCAGAGGGCTTGTTCTGGAAGCTTAGCTTAATAATTATGGTTTCTCCAGAACTCCAAATACCGTCTCTCTCTAGCTCTAATATAAGAGACTTACTCGTCTCGCTCTCACTACTCAATACGAAGAAGTAGTTTTGACCGTCGTAAGTACTTAAATAAAGTTCTGTTCTGCCGTAAAGTTGACTCAACGGTATGTTTAGCGTACCGACATTCTTCACGTATATGACGTACATAGACTCGCTAGAGTTATAAAAACCTGTTATTATCTTGACGTCTACCTGAAGTTCTTGCAACTTGGAATTCAGGATTGACGAGAGAGCGTTATTCACGTAGTTTATTCTAGTAACTATGAACGCGCCGAATACCGTGGCTAGGATGACGCCGACGATCGTGAGCAACCCATGCACTATTACTGCGGAGGACCCCATGCTCTGGCATCCCGCGACTCAAGCTCTATGATGCCTCGCTAAGACTACCTACTAACTATCAGCTTCAGCACGTAAGTCATTAACTCGCTGTCTACTACCTCATCTCTAAAACCAAAGTTTTCAGCTATCACACTAAACAGAGCTATTTGCTCCTCAACACTTAAACTCCTTTTCCTAGCCTCATCTACTAAGTCTATGACGGCCTTCAGCAGTTCTAGTTCCTCGTTTTTCACGAGCTTGAGCTTATTCATGAACGTTATGTAGTACATCAGCATATCTTTGTCAATTTTGTCCAGCATTAGATTAACTAGGCGCATGAACTTGACGAGATTCTTCATATTCGCTTGCTTACCTTCAACACCGGCCTTCTTAACAGCTCCCCTAACCTCGAGAAGACTCGGAACAGACTTCTCTTTCTCAGTAGGGACGTTCTCCCTCACGTCATCCCCTTCAGCACTACCTTCAGTCTTGCCTGAAGCACTAATCACTTCTTCAGAATTGCTGGCAGTGACGGCTTGAGTCAGAGGATTACCTAGCTCTCCTAAAGTCTCTCTCAACTCTATAACTGCCTCTCTTAAAGCCTTGACTAGCTGAGATAACTCTTTCTTAGAATCTTCTTCTAACACCCTATTATCTACTCCTGACTCAACCACGGGCCTCACCCCACCTCGACAAAACTTCTTAAGTATAGGCTTAACAAAGACCCTACACAGAAAGCAATCACATAACCACATGGAGTCAACACACCCAATCACGACCACCCCTTGAGAAGAGACTTAACGCCTACGAGGAAAAAATGAGTAGATATGTAGAGAGGTATTAACAAGTAGAGAGAGTAGTAGAAGCCCTCGTTAAACAAAACCCAAATCAAGTAGACGATGAAAACAACTGAAGCAAGCGAAATGAGCGTGATTACGAGAACAGGATACGGGAGAGTATTATGACGAGAAGACTTTCTACCAAAAAAGAAAGATTGAACTTCAAGGTATTGAACCAATTAAAACACCTCACCCTAGACTTACTGCCTGTCCTGAGGGCAGTATAGCTGGGACAACTCTCTCAACAGTCAGTGGAGCACCATCAGGAGTTCTAATCTCGACTCTTATGTTGTCGTATGGTGCTGGGTGTGAGCCCTCGGGGAACTTGATAATCAAGAGGACTTTTTCACCATAAGATAATACGGTGTCCTCAACCCTCTCTATGACGAATACCATGGTTGCATTTGGACTGCTACCGGCTTCAATCGTCGTGTTAAGACTACTTAGGCTGAAGTCACTTCCGCTCATCACCTTAGAGTATATGTTTTCATAAGCTAAGCTTGTGGTGCCAGTTACGAAGAGTGCTACAGTTAGCTTCTCTGGGTTTAAGTCTATGTTGTCTTTTCCTGGCGCTAGTCTTAAAGGTATGCTGATTAGTTCTACACCGTTCCCGTTGCTGTTAACTAGCGCGGTTATTGAGCCGTCTACTTCTAGTACTGAGGAGGCATGTGCTAGTCCTGTGTTTATTGTTTCTCTTGCTCTCTGGGTTGTGAACATGCCCATGTTTAGTACTACAAAGGCTAGTGCTGCCGCGACTACTACGAAGGCTATCATGACTATAGCTGCTTCTATCCCGGTTATTCCTTTCTTGGTTTTCCTGGAGTTTCGGACTAGGCGCGTTTTGAGTCACCTCGTGATTGAGGGCGGCGACGTCTTTTTAAAAGGTTTGTTTCTTATACTGCGGTTCTCCGATCTTCTCTTTTGAGGTGTGTTTTCAGTGTTCTGTCACTTGCTTCTCTATTGTTTTGTTTCGGAGTGTCGACTAGTCGTCGAGTCTTCGCTTATTACTTAAAAAGAATCAAGTATCTGTCTTACTTGGTGTCTGGATGGATGTTGTGAGAGAGTTGCTGAGTCTCCTCGTTGACGGGAGGGTTTTCGTTGACGCTTGTCTCGCTTCAAGAGGTTATGTTCTTGGGTTTATTGAGGGTAGTAAAGACCTCCTCTCTTTTACTGAGCACGTCTCGCTAATTCCTTCTAGAGCAGGGTTTATTATGTTGATGTATAAGAGCGGGTTTAGGTGGGTGTATGTTGGCGTCCCCTTGGTCGAGGGCGGTTTCTTGTGGCTCACACTCAAGATTTCTCAGGCATACGTTGCTGAACCGGCTAAACTCAAGATTCTCTTAAGACATCTTTCTAAGACTTCCTTAAGATTAAGTGATCTTTTAGGGAAGTCTTTATCGGTCGCAGGAGACTTAACAGACCATAATTAGGTGGTTTAGATGTATTCTACTTACGTGAGTGACAGAGAGCTAATGCATAAGAAGATAGAGCTCATAAAAGAACTAGATACTATGCTAGACTTTGCTAAGTCTACGGCTCAGTTAGAGATCATATTATACTTGAGTAGCTCTAGAAAAAATCTTACAGCCAGAGAAATCGCGCAAGCTCTCAACATGAAGCTCAAGACTGTTTATGACGCACTCAACAAGCTGACTAGTAAAGAACTCGTTGAGAGAACAAATGATGGCGGGTATAAACTCACTCCGTTAGGTAGTGAGTTTATTGAGAAGTTGCTGAAGATCATAACAGATAGTGAGTTTAGGGGACTCCAGCAGACTAGTCTAAGCACGAACAACTTCAACGCTATGGCGAGGAACTTAGTTACTTTCAAATACGTTCACGACGTCATGTTAATTCTAGCACTCACAGATTCTGATAAGGTAGATGTTAGGAAGCTCGCAAAGATCCTTAAGACTTCTGAGCAGACACTCTCTGAACACTTAGAACTCTTCTGTTGTAAGAAAGAAGGGTGTCTCGGACTACTAAAGAAGTCTGCAGGGAGCGACACCACATACTATTCACTTACCGAGTTAGGCAAGCAAGAAGTAAGTAAATTCGTGAGTTATAGGAGGTTAAAGAATAATAAGCTACTGAGAGCCTTAATGAAGGTGACGAGAAGCTTAACACCTAAGCAAGCAGTATTGAGAATAGCTATAATGAGCTACGCACTCTCTATAACCGGCATGTACACGATACTGCTTAACACATACATCGGAATAATAATATTCTCAACGATACTAGCTTACTTGCTAGCCGTAATGACTGCAGCACTATATTACGACTTATCATAATATAATCTTTAATTGGTTTCGAAGAAAGACTCCTAGATCTGACCTCCTCCCCGCTCTGAAGTGCGAGGGTTTCGGGGAGGTTTAGAGCTACATTCCCGGCTTCTGCTGGGTTCAGCTCCGCGCCCGGTCTCAGGCGCGTTACCCCTATCCCGCATAGTGTGGGATTCGGGAATATGGTTCTCGTTTTCTCGATATATAGAGGATAGCTTATAAACCTTACCATACCATCCCCCGCCTAAAGAACAGGCTTTCAGGTTGTAAAGACATTAATTAACCTTCTGAAATACTAGAAATATTGAGATCATGCTTTACAAGTTTAAAAGCTAATTAATTAAATTAAAAATAAACTAGTTAATTGATCAGGTAGATGAAGTTAACATAGCAAAAATCAAAAACTCGATCTTTAAATATTATGTATACCTAATACATAATATTTATAAGTTTTGTAAGTACATACTAATAGTGGTTTGACAATGTCTGCTTATAATGAGGATAGAGAGAGTTTAGTATCTTATGAGATAATCTACAGGATCCTCAATCATATGGAAAGTAAGGGTAGGTCTTTGAAGACTAGGATTCTCTATGCTTCAAACCTAAACTCAAAGTCTCTAGAGAAGTACTTAGATTTTCTATTAAAAAAGAACTTAATATCTGAGGTTTGCATTAATGGGAAGAAGTTTTACGTACTCACAGCTAGAGGGAGAGAATTCCTTTATAAGTTGAGGAAAATTAGGGAAGATATAAATAATCATCGCCCTAAGAGGCTCTCAGACTTAGTTAAGAATATGTATTTAGAAAAACGAGTGACTGTAAACACTTATGAATTGAATAATAAGAGATTACACGTAGTAATAGTTGATAGTGATTCAACAACTAAGGAGACTCTGTCTGAGTTAATACTTAGTTACGTTAACGCGAGAATAGATGGTGATGAAGTGCTAGGCGTTATTCCCTCAAGACTATATGATAGAGTAATAGAGATACTTAACGATTTAGGGAGAGCTGCTTCGTTAAGACTCTACACATATAATGAACGCGAAGATTTAGAAGACTTAACTCTTAGGATAGTTAGCTTATTAAGAAGTTTAGACACTCAGTATAGGATAATTATTTAATCGTGTGTTTTTATCGAAATAATTCATTTAGTTGATTTATCAATTTCCTCGTACAGGTAAGTCACGTCTCCATCTACTACAGCGAATTTAGTCTTACTACTTAGTCTTACTATAGGTTTTCTCCTCATAGTAGCTACTTTAACTAAGTCTGTAAAATTCTTAACACGAATTACTACAGCGACGTGCCTGATTTGCTCTAGTTCCCCAGTAATTATTAGGTCTCTATACTTGCTCTCAAGTAACGCCGGTATTCTCTTACTTGAGCTACTTCGGGTAATCACTATTATCGCGATGGCTAACCCGCCCGCAGAAGTTATTGAAGTGATTACAGTTAAGACCCTATACGTTATGATGTCTACGCTAACCCACAATAGAGCTACTTCAGCAACTCTAGTTTGTTTATAGCTGTCTACATACTTAGACTCTGGACTACTGACGCGGACGTCAATGAAAGGCTTTCCAGTATCGTAGTATACTTCTAACTTAGAAGTTGACGTTAGTGTGTAAGACTTACTAACATTCACTAATTTGACGTCTGTACGAGCACGAAAAACTATGACTATCGTGTATGCTCTACTACTACCTACCTCTCTCTCGACCCTACTTATGTAATCTCTCAGGTAAGTGAAGTTCAGGTAGAGACTCCTAGTCCTCAGTAATTCTCTCACATCACCTGAATCAACTAATATCTCTTTAAACCAGATCGGTGAAGATATGTTAACGTATACCTCGTACGTACCCCCAACATTCTGTAACTCCTTACTAGAACTTAACTTAAGCTCATGCGTGATATTGAGGCCCTCAAAGAATTTAGTATATATTGTCTCACCCGGCTTAAGAACTGTTCTGTTGTCGTAAATGATTGAACTCTTAACGAAGACTACGTAATTCAAGTCTATCTTTTGAGCAACTGTAGCTATGACTATCTCCTCAACAATCTTGTCAGGAATGCTATACGAGACAACTAAACCGTTCAAGGAGAGTAATAAGGTGATGCTTAAGATAGTGATTAAGAAATATGTGAAGGCCCTACTCTGCTTCTCGATAAGAGATTTAATCTTCAACAAATACAAACCACCTAAGCGAATTTCTTAATAAGCCAGCAGTCATGAGTAACGTCACCGTAATTATCAAGTTCTGATAATTTATTAATATTTGCATTAAGTATATCCATAAATACCCTACTAAAGGTATCTTAAAGACGTACTTCCCCAGTAATGCGCTCTGCGATACTCTGAATGGATCTGGATTCTCGTTAGCGTCTCCCTTAGTTAAGTACTTTATTCCTGAGCTAGTGTTAAGCACTCTTACAACCCTATGTATGATTATGTCCCTGCTCAGGTAGAACGCTATCACGTCACCCTCTACCACGTCCGACGGACTGACTCTCGTGTTAATCACTGCCACGTCACCCACGTTTAATGCGGGACTCATACTACCACTAACAACTACGAGAGCCCTATAACCGATTATCATAGATACCAAGACTGCAAGCAGTAAAGAAAAGAACACGAAACTCAGTAACTTAGAAGAGAGTGTGATCTTCTTTGTCTCGCTCTCTCCCGAGTACGTTATCTCAAGAATAACGAAAAATACGAACACCTGAACAACGTTTACGACGGCTAACATACCGCTTGATACGTTCGGGAGCAAGGGCATTAAGTAGATATATAGTCTCGTGAACATAGAGTAAATAAGGCTATTCTTTATACCTCCTAAAATAAACAAGTAACCAACTAGCAAGTTACTGAGGAAGAGAGGCACAAAGCTCCTCATGATGAAATTAACAGAGCTAGAGTAACTAGACGTAATCATATTCAAGTACCTGGTATAAGTGAAACTCAAGAAAGTAAAAAAGAGTGAAGTTAATACAAGTGATGTCCTAACTCTCCTTGAATTCCCTAGAAGATAACCTCTGAGAAACTCTACTCCAAGAACTCTCGGAACCTCCCTAACTAAGTTGAGTACAACAAGAGATTGAGTAAGTGTTAACGGGTTTCGTCCAAAACCATTTAACAATCCCAAAACAACATCACTCGCTATACTCACAGCTAAAAACAGCAAAACAATTGGCGTGAGACTCTCTCCAAATAAGGTCTTAATACTTAAAACCTCGTTAAAGAGAAGCCCTACCAAAAGTAAACCAACTACTGATGGTATCACGTAGTAGAGTAACCCACCCCAAGGCAGGAAAAGAGGATAAAAATAAGCAAATAAGATAAGAGCCAGAGAAAAAACTAGTAAAAAATACCGATTAAACATCAATTGACACCATAGATTCATTACTATAATTATATAGTTTTCAAATAAAAAACTTTTACTCTTTCATCACGCCTTAACTAATGCTTACTTGCTAACTAACAGGAGTAGTAGGTGTTGGATAGCTCTCGGAATACTCGTTCCACTGGATCGCTTCGAAACTTATGTATATAGTTAGTGAAGCACTTTCAGGGGCTGGCTGAAGCACTGTTAAGTCAAAGCTTATATCTGCTGACTGGCAAGGATGTAACTGTACTCCGAAGTTATCACCCCACCAGACAGTAACGTCAGGCTCTCCATCATCGTTAAGATCTAGCTCAACTCCTTGTTGTAGTTCTTGCTCGTTTAACTCGTAGTATGCTACACCATTTATCACTACTCTCCAGATTTTAAGAGGTATCGTGCCGTCATTATGTACTTTAAACGCTATATGTGTGTAATACCAGGGATAAACGTTGTTTAAGGTTACTTCCATAGTGTCAAGATCTCCATCCCCGTCAGTATCTAGTAGAGTTACGTTAGTGCATCCTACATCCTTATCTAGCTGCAGGGCTCCAGGCATTGGATAATAAGATGCGTTCCAGTCATTGCCTTTGAAAACTCCGTAACCTGGCTCCAGACCGCACGCGTCTAAGTATATCACTGAACCTGGAACGAATTCCCAGTCGAGTTCGCCTGTGTTGACTGTTGTGTTTATCATTAGTGTCTCAGACCACATAGCTAACGCTACTAGAGCCACGCCGATTAAAGCCACAATCCCTAACTGCTTAATAATTCCTTTCATTATCAGCACCTTTAGCTATCGTTAGTCACTCATTACTTCATTCCACTGAGCGAATACTAAAGTCACTTCGAATCCGTACGTAGAGTTTTCTTCAGCTTCTTGAAGAACCTCAATATGTAGAATATATTCACCATAACCTTCAGGGTCTATTTGAGTATCTTCTGGTATTAGTAAATTCACGTATAGTGGCGTGTCCTCCGGAATATCAATCATATAATTATAGAGCTTAACTGGAATAGTACCTACGTTGTCTACGTATAGATACACGTCAACCGCGTATCCAGGATAAGCATTATCAATCGTTACGAGTAATTTAATAGCGTCTCCTTCCTCATCTACTACTTCTACCTCAACGTTGCATGAAGCCACGTCTTTGCCCTCCTCGTTACTATAGCCTTCTCCCTGAGGGTCTGCCCCCTCGTCACTACACCACCATTCCGACCACTTAACATCTACTTCGCCTGTGTTGACTGTTGTGTTTATCATTAGTGTCTCAGACCACATAGCTAACGCTGTCCCTAAAGCAAGCACTAATATTGTTAAGGCACCTATAGTTAGTAACTTACGTGTTTCCATATTACATTACCTGCAAATTAGAGAGGGTTTTCTGATATATTAAAGGTTGTGCATAGAGAGTACTTACACTATGTAAGTAGTGTATGTATGTACTGAAAGTACACTAGCATATTATCTTGTGTTAGAGCTCTATCTACGTTTATTTACCTCAACTAATATATATGTCTTGAAGCATAGGGAAGAAAATAAGTGGTGAGGTCCTATTTCAGAAAATCCTAAGTTTGTTTTAGGTGTTGAAAGTCTAGACATTCTCTTAGGAAAACTCTTAGAGTATGGAGCTTTAATACTTATCGCCGGAAATCCTGGCGCTGGCAAGACTCTACTCGCTTCAACTATCTGCTACTCTAACGCTGTTAGGGGCGTTCCATGTCTTTACATCTCTCTACAAGAAACTAAGGAGGTCTTTTTCAGGCATATGAAAGACTTTAACATGGACTTCAGTGAGTTAGAGTCTAAAGACTTATTCAAGTATTACAGAGTACCGATAATAATAGATCCTGAGTTAATTAATACGCTTATTAATGAATTAAGCACTTACTCAAGCAAGTATAAAGTGTTAGTAGTAGATAGCTTCACACCCTTAAGCAAGTTGATAGAGAAGAATTCTGAAACCAGGGCACTACTCCAGAACTTCTTCTATAACCTCGCGAAACTCGAGAAATCTCTAGTTGTTTTAGTAGCTGAGATCCCTATAGGTAAAGAAACCTTAGACTTAGGTGATGTGGAGTTCGTGTCAGACGTAGTGCTACTTCTGAAGCAATACATGGAGAGAGGCCTGATAACAAGGTTTATGGAGGTAAGGAAAGCCAGGGAAGCACCAGTAAGTATCGGTGAGGTGCCCTTCAAAGTAGTTGAGGGATTAGGCATACGTTCTTTTCTCCCACCACAACTTGAGGAACCCCCACCAGTAGTGCGTGGAGTAAGTTACGAGTATCCTTGTAGAGAACTTAACGAGATGTTAGGGCCTGTAAACGCTGGGTCAACAATGTACGTAGTAATGCCTGCTGACGCTCGCTCAACCGAAGCTTACATACCTGGATTAATAAGTCTGTCTTTAGCACTAAAACACAAGCTCAAGACTCTGATAATAGATTATGCTAAACCAACTTACACATTCATAGACTCACTAGCAGATTACGCGGCAAAAAGACTGCTGAAAAGCCGCGAAATAATCGAGAAATTAACTAAAGAGTTAGTTAGCGTCAAGTACGTCAACCCAGCCACGATGAGTCTAGAAGAACTATATACGTACGAGATAGAGTTAGTGAGACTATACCAGCCTAAAATCCTCATCCTTAATAGGATAGACATACCTTCACGCATCCATGGCGCTGAGAAACCTGGAAAATACTTCACACACTTGTGGAACGAGCTACTCTGGTTCAGGAAGCACGGAGTAACAGTGATCAGGACTAGCACCTATATTGGTAGGGAAGCATACTTACAGAACGCGTCTATATCCGAGACAGTAGTACGTCTCTACAAAACTAGAAAAGAACCAAACCTAAAGATATACTTGTGGACTGAAAGAAAAGACCCTAAAATAATAGACTTTCAAGTCTTGAGTAAGTGTCTCGACGAGTTTATCTATAGTGTATGCAGCGAGAAGCAATAATCAAGAGGCGAGAATCTAAATAGCACCTACGACAAGCACTTACCTCAAATATATAAATATTAAGAGATTCATGACTTAGGTGTTTAAAGTGGTTAAGTGTCCCAACTGCGGAGCTGACGTAAGTCCTGAGAGAACTTGGCAAGTCATAAGTCCTTTGCCAGACGCTTACGGGAGGATAACCATAACTGTCTTAGGAAGTTTTAAGTGCTCATCATGTGGTCATAGCTGGAAAGGTAAGGTGTCAGCTATTAAGGTAGGTCCTGAGGGCGAGGTATCTTTTGGCGAAGGAAAGAAAACTAAGAAGAGAGATGAGGTTCCTCGCGAGAAAAGAGAAGGTAAGGTAATAGAAGTAGATATCTCCGACATACTGGAGGAAGAATAATGAGACTCAGCCAAGTTGTCGACATAACTATAGCACTAGCTTTCATAGTTGTCTTGACGCTAACACTGACCGGCACGCTCACGCTGGCGGTGGTAGAAGGTAAATCTATGGAGCCTCTGCTCTGGACCGGGGACGTAGTGGTAGTCTATAAGTCTAGCGAGATAAGAGTAGGTGACGTAGTAATATATGAGAGTAGAGGGAGTTACGTAATACATAGAGTAATAGAAGTCCGCAGTAACTGTTACCTCATTAAGGGCGACAACAACCCGATACCTGACGGGTGCATTCCCAAAGAACTAATAGCAGGTAAGGTATTAAGTATTGGGAACTCAGTCATCAAAATACCTGGAGTCGGGTATCTAACTCTCTTAATGAGGGGCTGGACAAAATAGACATTAGTAGATCAAGAACTCACTTCTTAGTCAGCAAGAATTCAGCTACTTCCTTGACGTACCTACCGCTAGACCTGAGTGTTAAGACCTTATTAAGGAACTCGATAAAAGAAATCTTTGTTTTCCTGCTCCACAACTTATAGGCATTCTTTAGTTCTTCGTATGCTCTTCCGTGAAACCTGCATAATCTTAAGCCATCGTAGGCAAATTCCCCAAGCCTCTGACAGAGAACACACACGGAGTTACCGTCATTGAGGCCTGCTAACCTCCTTAGCTCGCTAATAGACTCATTGCTTTCTAGAAGTTTCTTAACATTAACTAATTTAGGTCTCAACACTGATATAACTTCTTTTACCACTTCCTCTCTGGTGGTCTCACCTACGATTATCTTATTAAGTTTTTCTTCCACCTCACGTGTTAGTTGGACACTTGAAAGCTCAGAGAATAGATTTGCTGATATAGTAGAAACAACACTGCCTAATTCAGTAATGTCAATCCCTGAAGCTGTTTGTTTAAGGTATCCGCGCTTAAATAGAGTCTCAATTATTTCAGCTCTAGTAGCTTCAGTACCGATTCCTGACTTCTCCATCCACTCAAGCAAAGATGATTTAGTGTAAGTAGCTGGAGGCTTACTGAAAGTCTTAACTACCCTTACGTCAAGTATCGGCACTTCCTCACCTAATCTTAAGAAAAACTTCTTTGTAGTACTCACTTTTTTGTAGTTGTATATTCTTAGCCAATTCTCTCTCACTAGTTCCTGAGAAGTGATCACTAACTCTAAATCAAGCACTTTTAAAACATAAGTTGATATTCTGAGTTGTGCTTCATCACTTAATGAGGCTAGGTACCTCCTAACTATTAAGTCATAAATTATCCGCTCCTTATCCTTAAGAGTCTCTCTAGGTAAGTACCCAGTAGGGTGTATCGCGGGATGTGCTGGGTCTTCTTTAACCCCCTCCACAGGTATCAGCGAAGGCTTCTTAAGCAGTTCACTAACGTATTCTTTGTAGGTCTGTAAAGCAGATAAGTTCTTCAGTATCGTTCTGTGGTTAAGCGTTTTAGGTAGTTTCTGTGAGTTTGTTCTAGGATAGCTTATGAGTTGATCTAAGTATAGAGACTCAGCTATGTTGAGAGTCTCAGCAGGAGAAATCTTAGCTATTCTGTAGGCCTCATACTGCAGGTCTGGCAAGTTGAAGGGAGGTGGCGGTCTCAGGACTTCAATCCTAGACTTAACGTTCACTACCCTAGCTTTGCCGGCTCTCTTAATAGCGAGCCTCAAACTATTAGCTTCTTCCTCACTAAGATCTTTGCCGAAGTCACTTCTCACGTTCAGCTCTCCATCTCCAATCTTCAACTTCATAGAAATACTAAATCTTACCTCAGGAACAAAAGATTCTCTCTCAACATGCTTCTTAAAAACTTCTATCAGAGTCGGTGTCTGGACTCTGCCAGCACTCAAGACCTTAAAGCTGCTGAAGACTTTCTTGTAGAAGCTCATTAGAGCTCTACTCACGTTAATACCCCATATCCAGTCTATCTCGTGCCTGCACAAGCCCGCCTCAACCATCTTCACGTCTAGCGGCTGAAGATTCTTGAAAGCGCTCACTAATTCTTCCTGAGTTAAAGAAGAGAACTTAGCTCTCCTGGACCTGCTTAAGTCACCGAAATTCTTGATTATTAAGTAACCTATAACTGACCCCTCAATATCGTAGTCGCAAGCATTAACGTACTCGCTAGCGTCTCTAGCTAGACTCTTCAAAACCTCGTAGTATTTGCGCGCGTACTTGCTCTCTTTTTCAACTAGCCACCTAGGAACCCACTTATAAGTAAAAACCGGAAAACCGCTCTCTTCAGTATCAAGAGAGAATAAGTGACCTACTGCAGGAGCTACTAGAAACCTACGACCGTTAAAGAAACCACTCCAAACCCTAACACCGTTTATCACCTTCTTAATACTCAGGTTTAGAGCTGCAGCTATTTTATCAGCAGCCTTAGGTTTCTCAGCAATTACCAAAACGTACTCGCTATCTCTCAACTCTATCCTGAACTATAATCTAAAACCAAGAGAAATTTATAGGAATGAAGGCTTACCTAATGCTCCTAGAGGAGGGCTACTACAACTCACTAGTTCACAAACCTAAACAAGCTATAACGCGAGAACATAAAATAAGACTTACAGGCAGCAGTTCAGAGCGAATTCTTTTAGGCTACTACTGGTAGGGTAAGCAAGAGTAAGAAGGCATACAAAAAACTAAAAAACCATTTATCTCTCAATTCTAGTCTTGAGTTTAAGTTGGCTACCCCGTAGTGTGGGTTCCTACCAGAGATAAGCCACGCTAACACACTGAAAATACCTAGCCAGAGTAAGTTGGGCTGAATAAAAGATATGAGTATGCTTACAGCTATGATCATGTGAGACAGTATTGAGTGTGTTTTGACGTTCGTTAATGAACGAACAACATGCCCACCATCTAACTGCCCTATAGGCAACAAATTAGCGAAATGAACTAGTAGAAGAAACCAAGCAGCCATAGCAATAGGATTTAAAAGAACTACTTCCTTAGTTCCTACGAGACTATCTATGAATAAGGTTATCAGAGGTATAACTCTGATCTCACTAATTAAGTCAGCCTTTAAAGCACTTAACGCGATCTCTTGCGGGATTCTCGGGGATGTGAGATAAGAGAAAATATAGAGGGTTGCAGAAAGTGTGACTCCTGCTAGAGGACCTGAAACACCTACTAGAGCAAGCCTCTTTAAGTCTTTAGGCGGGTGATGCGATCTTATGAAGGCTCCGAAAGTGCCTATAGGCGATATTAGCGGCGCCGGTATAGGTAGCGGGTAAGTTACTGGGATGCCGGCACGCCTACTCACTACGTAGTGACCTAACTCATGACACATTAAAGGAGCTAAAACACTTACTAAGAAACTTAAGGTCCCTATAAGAGGTTCGATTAAAGGAACTCCGGCACTAAAGCGGTTATTAAGTTCTTCAGCTATAGAGTTGAAGTTGCTTATAGTAAAGTATCCTGTCACAGCTACTGAAGCTACAGTAACTAAAAATAGAACCAAGAATTGCGTTAAGGGCTTCTTGAACTCTACAGCCTTCTTACTAACTCTAAGGAAATTCATGCCCTTACTACTAAACATTATTACCGAATAACCCCTAGGTACCAACTCATCGTATATCCTGGAAAAAGCTTCATCTAGAGTTAAGTCAGGCAATACCTCAACCAAGTACTCAAGAATATTCTCGTCTTCGTGTGTAGGCGTGTAAGTGAAGTACTTAGAAATCAAACCCTCTAATTCTTCTTTACTCATTATACACCACTATTCTATCGACTAGTCCTCTAACCCGTGAACTCTCTTGAACAACTTCTTTTCCACTTCAATAAGTTTACTCACAGGTATTAACTCGACCTCACCGGCAGGAGTCCTCCTGATAATTGTCATAGGCAGTAAGCCTCTCTTGAGTTCTTCTATAGCTATTACTACAGGGTCTTTCGTTATGTTGCTGACATCTATTAATGGTATAGCACCTAAACTAAGTTGCAGGGCTCTAGCAGCCACAATACGTGCTTTCTCATACCTTGTGAGTTTGTATGGCTTGGTCTTAAGGTCTATCTTTTTCAAGTAGTCAATTATCCTCTCGCTCACGCACTCACACCTACTTGACTTAATATTATCTTAGAAAAAATCTTAATAAGGATATTTAATTTAGAGTAAAAATAATGTGAATAGTGCTTTACTACTCTAGACCGCCGAACTTGCCTTCAGGACCCTCGACTCCTTCCCTGCCTTCTTTACCTTTCTCCTCTTTCTTCATAGGAGTAGCTGCTATAACGTCATCAACCTTCAGTATCGCCGTAGCTGCTTCTGTAGCTGCCTTAATCACTTGCTTCTTGACTATGACTGGGTCTATGATCTTAGTAGTCGTCATGTCTTCTATTATCTTACCACCCAATACTTCTATGCCTGCATTGATCTTGCCCTCACTATGCAGCCTCCTCAACTCCATTATAGTCTGTAGTGGGTCCATGCCGGCAGACTGAGCTAGTATAGAAGCTATCTCTTCTAGAGCGTCTGCGAAAGCCTGGATAGCTAGTTGCTCCTTACCACTAACTTCTTCTGCCTTCTTTCTTAGTCTGAGAGCCAGCTCTACTTCTACAGCACCACCACCGGGAACTATCTTGGGGTCTTTAAGTATGTTGCGTAGTGAGTGTAATGCGTCATTAAACGACCTCTCTGTGTCGTCCAGTATCATGTCACTAGACCCTCTTATAAGTATAGTTACTGCCTTCGGGTTCTTGCAGCCCTCAACAAACACCATCTTCTCATTACCTACTCTCCTCTCTTCTACTAGTTCTGCGTAGCCTAAGTCGTTAGGTGTTAGGTCTCTTATGCTAGTTACTATCCTCCCTCCTGTTGCTCTCTCTAGTTTTTCCATGTCTGATCTTTTTACTCTTCTTACTGCTAGTATTCCTTTCTTTGCTAGGAAGTGCTGAGCTACGTCATCAATACCCTTCTGACAAATAACAACGTTAGCACCTGTAGCAGCAATTTTCTCAACCATGTCCTTAAGGACTCTAGTCTCTTCATCTAAGAAAGTCTTTATCTGGTCTGGAGAAGTTATGTTTATTTTAGCAGTAATGTCTGGCTTCTCGATCTCTAGTGGTGCGTCGATTAAGGCGATCTTAGCTTTCTCAACTCTCTTAGGCATGCCGGGGTGCACAACTTCCTTATCTAGCACTATACCACTAATTAGCTTGGTCTCAGCTAGTGATGCCCCCTTCTTCTTCTCTATCTTGACATTATCGAGTCTTACGTCATAAGTTCCGTCAGGCTTTTTCTCAGCTACTTTTAAGGCAGCCTCAATGCTCAAGTCTATCATGTAGTCTATGATGTCGGGAGTAGCTACATACTTAGAAGCTAGCACTGAGTAAACGACGTTCCTTAACTCACGTTTAGAGGCTTCCAAACCTTCAGGAGTTTCTAAGTCTCTTATGCTAATTTTCACGCCAAGCTCATCAAGCACCTCGAGAGCCATGCTGGCTGCCTTCTTGTAACCCTCAATTATTATCGTCGGATGTATGTTTTGATCAAGTAATGTCTCAGCCTTACCCAACAACTCACCAGCGAGAACAACAGCTGAGGTAGTGCCGTCACCTACTTCAGCGTCAGTAGCCTTAGCTACCTCCACAAGCAACTTAGCAGCAGGGTGCTGAACCTCCATCTCCTTAACTATAGCAGCACCATCATTGGTTACTGTCACGTCACCAAAAGAATCAACCAACATCTTATCCATTCCTCTAGGACCTAAGCTAGTCTTTAGTATCTCGGCCAGAGCTCTAGCCGCTATTATATTGTTTCTCAGAGCCTCACGACCGTAGGTTCTCTGCGTACCCTCCTTAAGAATAACCACAGGTATACCGTAAAGAGCTGACATGTTTGATCCCATTAACTCATCATTAAACGGTTCTATTTAAGCTTTTCGGTTTCTGAAAACTATTAAAGCTTATTAACCCGAACTCCTAAACAAAGGAGAATCTTAAGTTGCCTGATTAAAGACCTCGAGAAACTATCGAGTGGAGATTCTTACACTTCCAGAATCATATTTATTTAGTTTTAGGACTCTTCATTATTAGATTGGAGGTGACGTGAGTGTCGAACACTACCGAGAAACAAACACTAAATGAGGCTAGAATAAGACAAGCCATGCTAATGCTTGAAAAAATAGTTAACGACTCAAGCATACCAAGAAATATTAGGAGAGCAGCAATAAACTCACTAAACATGTTGAGAGACCCTTCATTAACTCCGGGTGTTAAAGCAGCAAACGCCGTAAGTATTTTAGATGAGGTAACTCAAGACCCTAACATGCCGATGCACGCGAGAACCGCTATATGGAACGTTATAGCAGTACTCTCAACTGTAAAGGACTAAGCCCTGAGAATAAGTAACGAAGTAATTAAGTACAGAGGTAGTTAGTCCAGATGTTTTTGAGAGTTCGCGTCAGGGGAATATACTCAACTGCCATCTCTAAAATATTGAACGAGAATGGAGTAGAGTTAGTAGACGTGACTCCATCTATAGCGTCTAGACTCAAGATAAGCGAGAATAGGGGGGTGCCTGCCGACGTCACAGTCAAAACAGAAAATGATAACTTATCGCAAATAATGCTGATAGGGTTTCCTGAAGCAATAAATAAAGTTTCAGAAATACTAGAAACCAGCATACCCGACATGCTCGTATTTAAGCCGTTGACAGGCCTCTATACGACGTTCAAGACCCGTGTAGTAGGGTATGAAGGCAGGGAATGCATAGCTCTGAGCCCGTGGGGTAAGGCAGTACTAGTAGACTATAAAGAATGCACACAAGATAGGGAGATCCCAGTCACGACCATAAAGTTAATCACAAACAAAGATAGTAAGATAGTATTATCAGAGAATGTAAGAATAGTTGGTAAGTACGCGATAATAGGGAGAGGTTCAAACGTCACTTTCAGTCACTTCATAAGGAATAGGAGAAGAATCTCGGAATTAATAGATATTTCAGCAAAATACGTTCGAGAAGGCTATAGCATAAGATGGAGAAGTAACTCAGACGAGGCAAACCTGCTAGACATAATGAGTGAACTAGAAGAACTTACAAGAAAATACGACGAGCTAGTAAAGAAAGTTCAGAAAGCACCGCTACTAGAGGTAGTGTATGAGGGAGAGTCTGCGAGATTCTATGAACTCACATACAACTCTAAAGTATTTTTAGATAATGTGAGGAAGGAAGTCTGTCCCACAATATTCTTACATCACTTCTTCAAAAGCTTTGACGTGAGAGACAGTAACCTCGTGGGACTCCTAGACGTTTTATCAGCTAAGGTGTCTAAAGACGAGGAAGACAAGCTAGTCTTTAAGTGGTTCTTAAGTGAGTTGAAAGAAAGAAAAGAAGCTGTAGTAGAGCATAAGAAAACTTCTGGTAAAGTGATTTTCATGAAGGGAGTAATAAGTTGTGTACCAGAAAGTCGTGTACCGGCGCTAGTACTTAAACGCACGATAAAAACTCAAGGGATTTATGATGGACTCAATATCCCTAAAGAAGTGGGAGACATAGCCTTAACGACTATGAGGATGGGAGACTGGCACATAAAACACGAGTATTTCAGTAAGGAGGGCAAGTTTAAAGGCGCTTACATAAGTTTCAATACTCCCACTGAAATACTGTATACCGGCAGAATCCGCTACTTAGATCTCGAAGTAGATTTAGTGAGAGTAGGGGATTTGGGCTGTAAACTAACAGACACTAAAGCATTCCATGAACTCCTCGCTGAAGGAATAATAACTCAAGACGTACTAGAGAAACTAATCACAGAATTTGATAAAACTTTTCAAGAAGTCTGTAGCAAGACTTTCGCCCCATCCACGCCTCACGAGACACATGAAGTATGAGTAGCAATCACTAATAAAACAGAACGTACTACTCGCAGGTCCGCTTTACGTGAGACAGTAACAACACACAAGACTGAATATAGGTCTTCAGTAAGGACTCTACAACTGTCAATAAATAAGGTTTACTAAGGTTTTCGTAGAATTGCTTATGTTGAAATATGGAATATGGTTCCAAGGCTACATGTGAGTCCAGTGCCGTCGGGCTCGAAGGATTCCATGACTGCACGTAGAGTAGCTAGCAACCGCAGTAAACCGTGGAGCAGGGACGCAACCCGTCCTAGAAAAACCTAGAGCGGGAAACAGAAGCGCATATTGTCAAACTAACGAGCTTCTTAAGTAAAGGTTCTAGCTTTCAGGATAAGAGAAGGTCAAAAACCCGGAGCTCTAAGCTTGAAGTCATAAGTTTTTTGAGAGCAAAGTATCTTAAGTTTCTCACAGAGTATCCTAGCACACTCTTTAATCACATCTTCTAGGTCGTTAGAAGCATCAACTTCTATCATGAGACCCCTAGCTACAAGCTCTTTGTAAATTGTTCTGACCTTGTGTAGAAAGCTCTCATCTTCTTCTAAGTACTTTATCTTAGTTGTTGAAGATTTCTTCCTTCGTAAGCCTACGCTAGGTTCAACGTCTAAATATATGGCTAGGTCGGGTTCTGGCGCGAACTTATTTAGAGTTTTAATCCACTCGACGTTTACGCCCTTAGCTCCCTGATAAGCAAGAGATGAGTAATAATACCTGTCACTAACAACTATTAATCCCTCTCTCAGAGCAGGGGTAATGACGGAAACTACGTGATTATACCTGTCAGCGGCCATAAGGTAAGCCTCCATAACGCCACCCAGTCTCTTACCGTAGTCATTAATCAACTTGATGAAATCCTCGCTGTATGGCTCATAGGTATACAACACTTTAAAACCTTCTCTCGCTAAAGCCTCAACAATCCTTAAAGAAACAGTGGTTTTGCCGGAACCGTCAAGTCCTTCAAAAACTATAAAATAACTCAAACAATCCACCTAAGTTAGTCCTATCTTGAGGGCATTCCCCTCAACACAGACTTTAAGTCCTTCAAATACCTTCAACTCGTTTAAGTCTATAGCACTATCTACGAACTTATATAATGACACGTCAGCTAACACACAACCAGCTACTAGAGTCGGGTCTACAGACTTAGTTATTAATGCCTTGGGCGCTAAACCCCTCTTACTCAGTGCGTAGAGAACGTAAGGACCTACGGTACTACCTACGAGTGCTGGCGCAACCAATACAGACTGCGCTATGTTCCCGACGCCCTTGACCTCCGCACTCTCAATCACGACGTCTCCTAAGAAAGAGAACGGGCGAGTAGACACTCTCAATTCACCACACACGTTCTCAGACCCGTAAATTCTACATACCTCATACACCCTCATCTAACCCCGCCTCCAAGAAATTCTTTAAGAATCTCTTCCCTATCTTTGATTACTACTTTAACCCCAGCTAATTTAGGCATATAGTGAAGAGCCTTTCCCGAGTCAGTAATGACGTACTTAACACCTAACAAACTCAACTTGGTAGTAACGGGACACATCCCTCTAATAATTCTGACACCAACCTCACTCAAGTAATCGACAGTCTCTTTATCGAGGCTTACAGTATCGCCAACACCTAACCAGAGTTCCACCTTACCGGAATTCCTTCTACCCCCGACTTGCAGACGTCTTAATAAGTACGTGAGCTCGTCTAGCGAAAGGTGTGGGCAACCAATAAAGTAAAGAATGCCTCCACTCTCACTACTATCTCTTAAGTCTAGCAAGACATCCCTCAAATCACTTGAGTCTATAGAAAATCTATCCTTAATATCTGAGCTCTCTAAGAGTTCTTGACTGTCGGGGGTTAACCTATTGAAGACTACCATGGGCGCGTTAGATGTAGAACCGAATGAAGCCAGGAAAATACGAGCTAGTTCTTCAGACACGTTTTCAAGACCTTCCACGAAAGGTATCGAATCAGGACATAGCTCACCTACTTTGAGACCCAATAATGATATGTGTAGAAAACTAGCACTTTCTCCAGTTTTGACCCTCACTAGACATTTTGGTTTACGCCCCTCACGTAAGTGAACACCCGCAGCATAAGTCTTTCCTAAGAGGCCTTCAAACAGTGCTAGAGGACCTCCCTCTCTATTACTCCAAGCACCAACGAGTGAATTAGCGTATAGAACTGCGTTGGATTCAGCCCAAGCTAAGTGCTCCCCATATGAAGGTCTCCTAACATAGTAGGGAGCACACGTGAACGCGCGAGCTCCCATGCCCTTCAAGTAATTAATTATCTTTAATTGCTTACTTCTCACGTCTTCAGGCAAGCTACCATACATAGAATCTATTATGACTGCGTAAGGATTAGCTGTAGTGAATACGTGAAATCTAGCGCTACTAGTTGCCAAAGACTCTATGAATTCTAGTCCTGCATCACCTATGTTGAAGTACGAGATACCTGAAACATGAGCGTGCTCTACCGGGATTAGCTTCTCAGCCCCTAGAGAAGCCCCTACAGTCGTGAGTACTTTCATGGCTAACGCATAAGGATATCCCAGCTCACCGTTAAGTATGGCTTCTTCTTCTTTAGTTAAGTACATTACGTTAGCCCTCAGGCAATCTTGGTTTTTCAAAGAAGCTCTTTTGCGAGAGTGGATAGGTAGCTACTACCGCTACCTTGTCTGTCAAACCATCCTCGGAACTAGGGTCTAATGTAGAGCCCCTACTCTCTCTAATCACTAAGAGCCCCCTAGACGCTTGAAACCTAGTGGCTATTGCCCACTCAACGTCTTCTGGGTTGTCAGGATCTACGTCAGAATCAACTATGACTACATGTTTTAAGCTCGGGTGTCCGGCAAAAGCAGCTAAAGCAGCGTTTTTCCCGTCCCCCTCATGATTTCTCTCTATAGATATCACAGCATGCAACCACTGTCCCCCACCACTCGTTAGCCTAACCTTGACCACCTTAGGAACAACCTTCCTAACTGAGTCCCATATTAGAGCCTCCCTAGGAAAACCCATGAAGATCTTATGCTCTCTTCCACCAGGAAGTATAACGTGAAACAGAGGGTTGTCCTTAAGCAAATATATGGACTCAACCCTAATCAGCGGTTGCTTCCTAACAACGTCATATAAGTTGAGAAGATCTACGAATGGACCCTCATTGACTAGGTCCAACGTGATCTTGCCCTCCATGATTACTGAAGTCCCGGCAACGACAGGCAACCCGTACTTAGGAGTCCTCACGATAGGTACTCTACTTCCGCCCAAAACAGAAGCTAGCGAAAATTCGAAGACCCCATAGGGTGGGGAGATTGAAGACGCGATGAAAACTACTGGGTGGACGCCGACAGCTACTGCAACGGGGGTCTCAAGACCTTTCAACTTATTCTGCTCGTAGATCCTGAAGAGATGTCTTGGAACCAACCTAACTGCAAATCCTCCGTCAACTAGCATGAGCCTGTGAACTGAAGCATTATACGAGTCCATCTCCGGCGTCTTAGCAACCAAGACTGAAGCGTCTATATAGTAACCCCCGTCTTTCTCGAAAAACTTTATTGACGGCAACTTACGATAATCTCCCTCGTATGGGATATAGAGCTCTGAAAAAGAATATTCTGAAAACCAATCACTAAACTCTCTTTCCGCACTCATGGCAGCAACTAACTTCCTATACGCCTCAACATCGCTCTCGACATTAAGAAACTGATAAAGTCTCTGGCGTGACCCAACTAGGTTGCCTACACATGGAGGACGCTTGCCAGCTACTTGGAAAAACACCGCTTTGTTGAGTTTTTCAGCCTCCATTAAAGCTCTAGTAGGCTCGTACTCGTCTCTTAGTGGTTTCTCAATTATCATTAATTCTCCGCGGTTGCTTACGTCATCAATGACTTCTTTCAAACTCCACAGAAATTCACTCACCCCTCCTAACCTCCCTATACTCCTCATCTAGCCTAATATTGCTACTAATTAAGCCTTTTATGAGTCCTTCATGCGGTGTTCTAAGCTTAATTAAGATATCGTCCTCCTCAAACCTCACGTCTTCTATTATTCCCGCAGCAACTTCATTCATGTTATCTCCTACTACACCTACTAAGCACCGCACGAGGTCTTCCACGCTGGAAACGAACAACTTAATCGAGTATTTCAGGTATATCTCATTTCTTAACGTTTCTAGCAATCCTATGTGTGGTGGGCTCTTAATTAGCAAGGCAAGCTCTTTCTCATCTCTACATGCCCTTATTATATGCGTTGCTATCGAGGAGAGTTCAGGAAACATCTCGGCTAGTTTACTAGCAGGAATCTCAACACAGTTTAAGGGAGACATACCAATCAAGCCTACCTTACTAGCTCGTAAAGTCTTCACAGAAGAATTCATGAAGTACTTCTTGTATGCTTCAGATCTTAGTCTTTGCCTTTCCTCTCTACTCCTGATTCTAGGCTGTATAGGTGGCTTAGCCCTAATTATCTTAATCATCTCACGAAATACTTTAACCATTAAATCACTTAAGTTGCTGTCAAGGACTACAAGGTGAGTGGGCTTAACCCACCTGATTAACTCTAGCTTATACGAGACCCCGTCTCTCCCGCTGACCCACCCGTCAGTATTTACTATTACTGCGTCACAGCCCCTGAAGAGGGCTTGATTAACTAAGTCTACTGTAGAAGCTATTATTCTAGAACTACAGTTTCGTGGGCTGATACAGCCGACAAACCTGAACTCACTAAAGCTTAGTTCCCTCTGCCATATGAAAGGCTTATCTACTACTGCTAGAGCTATAGTGGCAGGCGTTGCTAAGTCTTCCTGACCTACATCACCCTCAATAATACAGCAATTAAGTCCTCTACCTCTAAGATAATTAGCTATGAAAGCTGTTAAGGTAGTTTTGCCTGACTCGGGAGGACCCACGACAACTACCTTAAGCTTTCTGACTAAATTGAAATCCTCACTAATAACTTCTGCAACACGTAGCCAATCATCAATAACTTCCGTAGAAGGATCTACGACGCCGAAAAACCCTCCAGAACCTAGAGAGACTCTAAGCGTTGTCTCAACAAGAGCCTTAAGAGAGTAACTCCGTAACTCATGAACTACTAGATTGCTCCCCCTACCATATATGTTGCCAACAAGCAGTATCTCGCCATCAACTACTTCAATCCTAGCAGGACCTGAAACTCTTGCTACCTCGCCTGCTTTTAAGGCGTGTGTAGCAACACTCATGAGTTACCCTACCCAAACTATATTTATGACTTATTATTTAGTGTTTTAGAAACTTCTTAAATGGTTAAGTAAATGGTGTCATCAAGGAATGACCTATGCTTATGGCTTAAGAAAGTATCTGCAGAAATTATTAAAGAACTGCCTTTGATGAGGAGATATAGCCAACACATAATGATAGACTGTAAATTAGGATATTTGTTTAGAGAGGCGCTCCTGAAACTCAACGTGAAGTCTGCTATGGAGATAGGGGCTGGTCCAGGCCTCCTCACAAAGTTCATTAAAGACGCTGTTAAATACTTAGTAGCAGTAGAAATAGACATTAAGTTCTTAAAATTCGGCATAGAATTAGCTAGTGAAGAACCAAACATAGAATACTTGATGAGTGACGGTCTTAAACTACTTAATAATAATGCGCTGAGAGTAGATGCAGTAGTATCAAACACACCATACTCACTCACAGGCCCCCTACTAGCATCAATAGTAAAATCCAACATACCCTACGCGCTACTCACACTCCAGAAAGAAGTTAGTGAGAGACTAGTCGCTACACCAAGTAACAAGTCCTACGGCCGCGTGTCAGTCTTTATTCAAAGCTTCATGAAGCCTGAAATAATAGACTACGTGAGTCCTACTGCTTTCTACCCACCACCGAAAGTTTGGTCGGCTTTAGTACTCCTGAAAAGACGTAGAGAATGGCGTGAGGAAGACAAAATCTTCGAAGAGTTTATTAAGTGCGTATTTAATCAGAGAAGGAAGAAAGCCCTCAAAATAGTTAGGGAATGCACAGATAAGCTCTCTCTTAAGGAGATAGGAGACAGCATATTGAGAGACTTAATAGGTGATAAGAGAGTTTATGAGTTAAATGTTGAAACATTCAATGCTCTCATGAAGCTAGCTAGTAAGTAACTTTCAGTAATCCACCCCTAAGGGCTATGTTGATGCATGCTCTCAAGTCAGGGTCTTTAAGATCTTTCCTCCCAATATATGTCGTGGGGCAAGTGCCGGTAGTGCTATCCTCATCTACTAAAACAAGAGAGTACTTGCCTTCCTCAACTATTCTCAAAACTTCAGACATGAAAGACTCCCAGAATCCCGCAGGAGATACACCAACCTTAATAACAACTCTCTCTGGACCTAGTGAGTTCTTAACCTTACTTAAGATCTCAGCCAAATCTGAAAATCTCTTGACATAGCCATAGTCGAGCAATACATTATTAGCGAATATCACGTAGTTTACTATTGCGTTACCTAGATCCACACCTACTACTAGAGTCTCTACTTTGGTCACCCCAACCAACTCAAGGAGGCTAGTTAAAACATTATCTTCTGAAATCTTCATAACTCTAACCTTGCTAACATCGTAGTTCTTTTTAATTAGTTCGAAACATTCTTCGTCAACCAGTAATGTAGTAGCTTCACGTAAGTCATCTTGCAACTCAAAAACCTTATAATGAAGGTCTATTAAGTTACTGAGATTCTTAAATATATTCATCAATTTAGGGTTACAGATAGCTACTACGTTTCTCCCAGTTCCAGACTTCATATTAACTTACGTCCACCTTAAGTAGTAAGAGTTTCAGCACATATAACCTTTAACGCTAGACCGTATAATTGAAGGTCAGTCTTTTAAGCGTAAACGGGGGGTTATTCTTAAGGGTATGTGTGTTGAATGAGGTGCTAGAGCATCTGCTGAAAGTGATAATGGTGTACTTGCCGGCAATGGTAGCTAACGCAACGCCTCTAATATGCCGTAGGTACTTCTTCAGAAATCCGCACCCAGTAGATTTCGGGAAGAGCTTCTACGATGGTAAGAGGTTATTCGGTGATAATAAGTCAATTGAAGGTCTCGTGTCAGGAGTCGTAGCAGGAGTATTGATTGGCTTAGCTTACGGCTCTTACATGCGTTCACAACTTTACGAGTGGACTGTTTACGGTTTTCTTTCAGGTGCGGGAGCGATGAGCGGCGACCTCCTCAACTCGTTCATTAAGAGAAGACTAGGTATGAGACCTGGTCAATCGTTCATACCTCTTGATCAAATATCATTTGTTGTTGGTGCTTCCGTATTTATTAAGGTGTCTAGAATAGACCTAGCAGTTAATCAAGAATTGAGTGTCATTGATTTCTTATTAGGTCTTTTATTAGCCGGAATACTACACCCACTAACGAACTACATAGCCTACCTAGCCAAAATAAAAGAAACCCCGCTCTAGCTACTCTCTGAAGATTCTCCACTACTTGAATACTTGGCAAGAACTCTGTAACTCACGTATTTGTCTCTAGGAGAGAACCTGGGAGGATGCGGACAAGTAGTCTGTGACCCGCACACAGGACACACTTCTTTTAAAGTATACCTACCGCAATTAAGGCATTTCCTCATTAAAAACCTCACTTTGTTTTTTCCCTCTCGGAAATCAACTCAATACCGTACTTGCTGGCTATATTCCTGGCGCTACTCAGCGCTTCTGCTAAGACCTTCTCAGCTGTTTTGTAGTCTTCGGCTGAAACTTCCACGGCATATCTAGGAGCACCGACAGTGTATATCCTTACTGAGAGATTCCCTGAGCTCTTGACGTAATTCATGATAGACTCTAGAATCTCCTTAATCTTATCAATACCGTCTGACGCTGTAGTACTCAGAGTTACTATATTACGTATCCTAATACTCTTAGGCTTTATCCTCTTCTTAACTTCCTCAACTACTACAGGAATCCACTCGTCCGGGATCTCTATTTCAGCTAAGAGCTCTTCACCTCTAGTAGCTATCTCCTCAAATGCTGTCATGAGGTCGCCGAAGTAGTCTTCAAGCTTCCACCCTACTTCCCTGTAGGCGTCTTCAAGTGATTTACCTAATCTCTGAGCCATCACCTCAAGCATTTTCTCAGCCTTCTGCATTCTCTTAAACTCTATAAGCTTACTCCTCTGCTCACTCTCAGTGACTCTCTTAAGCGAAACGTCTATTTGATTCTTCCTAGTATCAACTCTTATTACCTTAACTACTACTTTCTGATTCTCTCTAAGAACTTCGCGGATGTCCTTAACGTACTTAGAACTGACTTCAGACCACGGCAAGTAAGCTTCTATGCCGCTATACTCGTCTAACTTTAAGTAAGCACCATACTCAAAAATTCTGTTCACAGTACCTATGACTAACTCTCCAGCTGATGGAATCGGTCGCCTCTTTTTAACCAATACACATCCCCTTAACACTAACTAAGTATCTTGACTACATCACCTAGCAACTTAGCTTTAGCACCTGTAGGCTGGACCAACTGAGTACCGCAAATAAGGCATCTTACAGGAAATGAAGCGTGATCAAAAACTATTTGCTCATTACCGCAGGAGGGACACTTAATCTTGAGAAACTTGCTCTTAGGCATAGGTATTAAGACCTTTCTCTTCTTGCTCATGCCTTACTCAACACCTCACCTAACTCTGCTTTCTTTAATCTAATACCTTCTCTGTGGCTAATGTAGCCACACACACTACACTTAAGTTTAAGAACAACCTTCTTAGTTGTTTTAGCAAATCTCTTCTGTTCAGGTTTTCTCTTACTTCCATAACCCACATTCTTTCTATCATATCTTCTCTGACCCTCAGCAAGAGACCTCCTCTTACCTGACTTATAGATCGTTACGGAGTGCTGTGTGTGCTTCTTACACCTCGGGCAGTAGGTATTGAGTGATTTAGGTATCTTCACGTCCTAGCACCTCACTCACTACTAAATCATGTGATTACCAGACAATTTAAGTTTTGCTTAAAGCTCGATACTACGCTTTCGTACTCTTTCTCTCTTCTTCAGCTCTAACCTTAATTATGCCTAAGAACACAGCACAACTAACACAGTAACATTTAGTCACAGGATACCTAGCTATTATAGCCCCCTTCTTCTCTAGCTCGTCAGCCAATTGTGGGTCAACAGGCGAGTACCACCTCGTAACACAAACAGCCTTGTCTTCAGGAACTAGCCTACCACACTGGTCACAGTGGATCAGCTCTACAGAACCCTTACTACCCTTACGCCTACCCCTGCTCTCACGCTTCTTCGGCAAACCCAACACCTATAGCTATTGACTCAAGACTTTATAAATTACTTGAACAGACAGAGACGAGAATATCCTGAGCTGTTATCAAGGCAATATACAGGAGTGAATAGACTTACTCTCCTAGTACTTTCTAGCGTATCTCATGTGAGTCACTGCTCTCTTACCACAGACAGGGCACTTGATCTCACTAGTCTTAACCTCCTCTCTTACTTTGAGGGGGGTCCCTAGAGCCTCTAGGCCGTACTTGCTCGTTATAAAGTCAGCACACTCTTTAAGACCACACCAAGGAACTTCAATCAAGTATTTCTGTTTTTTCAGAGCTTCTTCTAGAGCATTTAAGTCACTCACTTCAGCTACGTGAGTCCTGAACGTGTCCCAAGCCCTCCTACTCAAGTTAGCGTCTATCTCCTTACCCAACTCCCTCAAAGTATCAGGGAGCCTCTCCAGCGGAGTCTTTAATCTAGTTAAAGTATCTCTCCTGAAGATCGTGGCTCTTCCCTCACTAAGCTCTCTAGGGCCTAAGTCAATCCTGAGAGGAACACCCTTAAGTTCCCAATACGCGAACTTTTCGCTCGGAGCCTTCTCCGTGTCTAGGTCTGCGAGAACTCTGAAACCCTCCTTCTTAAGATACTCAGAGAGTTTGCTTGCTTCAAGAAACACTCTCTCTTTCTCCTCATTACTGCCGGCAGGTATGGGGACTATAATTACCTGGATTGGAGCTACCTTAAAAGGAAGTATTAGGCCTTTCTCATCGCCGTGTGTGCTTATGAGAGTAGCTATGACTCTCTCAGAAATCCCGTAAGAAGTTTGCCACGCGTAATCGATAGATTCGTCTCTTTTTTGGATCTTAACTTCAAAGACTTTAGTAAAGTTCTGTCCTAAGTTATGCACAGTACCTATCTGAAGTGCTCTCCCATCAGGCATTAAAGTGTCGAAGGCTATCGTGTAGATAGCTCCAGGGAACTTATCCCAGTCAGGTCTTCTCGACACCACGTAAGGAATACCCAGCAAATCAAAAAACCTACTGTAAATCTCCACAGCTTCTGAAACTTGCCTCTCCGAATCTCTGAAGTCTTCGTGAACTGTATGTGCTTCTTTAAAAGTAGTGACTTCCCTGACACGCAACATAGCTCTAGTAGCTCTTGTCTCGTACCTGAAGATACTGACTACCTGGTAGTACTTCTTAGGTAACTGCTTATAGCTCTTAATCCAAAAAGACTCCATGTAAGTTAAGGAAGTCTCGCTAGTAGGTCTTAAAGCTAGCTTGATTTCTAGAGGGTCTAGACCCCCATGAGTAACCCAGAAAACCTGGTCTTCAAACCCCCTCACGTGCTCCGACTCCTTAGCAAGTAAATCTTCTGGTATCAAGAGAGGCAACAGTATCTCCTCATGACCTGTAGAATCAAGTAAAGAACGCATTAAGTCTATAATGTGCTTCCTAAGTTTGAAACCGTAAGGCATCCAAACACCAAAACCTTTGACGGGGTATCTGCCGTAGTCGTAAAGTTCAGCTTCTCTTAAAACCCAATCAAACCACTCACTGAAACCCATATTCCTCAAGTCCTCCTCTTTAACCATGACACACCACTTGACCTAAAACTAACTTGAATTACTTCTTTAATATTTTCTCTCATATTATCTGACCTCTTCCACGCACTGAAGAACAAGGCTTTCAGGTGTAAGAAGCTGGCGCCGCGGCCGGGATTTGAACCCGGGTCACGGGCTCTCTGTACGCCCGAACTCTTTCTGCCTTCTGTGTGAGAGGTTCGACAGGCCCGCATACTAGGCCGGGCTATACTACCGCGGCGCCAATCATTTTTTAGGTGTGGAGCTTATAAGCTTTTACCGCGCAAGAACATGCTCTCACTAAATAAAATATATTAGGGCTGTTTAGTGGATTAGTTAAGGTGCTATAGTAATGAGTACTACATACGCTGAGTTAGGAGAGTTGCGTGAGGGTAGCTTCATAGTAATTGACGGCGAGCCTTGTAGGATAGTTGAGATAAGCAAGGCCAAGACAGGTAAGCATGGGAGTGCTAAAGCACACGTAGTTGCTGTAGGCATATTCTCCGGGTCTAAGAAAACGTTGGTAGCTCCGGTAGACCAGAGAGTAGAAGTCCCGATAATTGAGAAGAGGTCTGGCCACGTCATAGCCGTTATAGGGTCAAGCGCTCAAGTCATGGACCTAGAGACTTACGAGACCGTAGAGATAGAGTTACCTACAGAAGAAGAATTGAAGAGCAAGATAGTTGTTGGTGCTGAGGTAGAGTACTGGAACGTCTTGGGAAAAAGAAAAATCATGAGAGTCTTAAAGGGAGCTTGATGAGCTACTTAGGAAGACTAAAAGACTTAGTATCTGATTTTGTAAGGGGTAAGGGACCTTACGAAGAAAGCGTCAACGAGTTTATAAAAGAACTCCAGAAAGAACTGATTAAAGCTGACGTAAACCTCAAGTTAGTAATTGATTTAACTAAGAACATAAAAGAACAAGCTCTAGAGTCTGAGCCACCACCTGGAGTCCTGAGGCGCGAGTGGTTTATTAAGATAGTTTATGACAACTTAGTAAAGTTCTTTGGCGGGGAAGTAGTTGAGGTACTGCCTAGGAAGATCCCGTGGGTCTTAATGTTAGTCGGCATACAAGGTAGCGGAAAAACAACTACTGCGGGGAAACTTGCATACTACTATAAGAAGCTTGGCTACAAACCCTGCTTAATAACTACGGATACTTATAGACCAGCTGCTTACGATCAGTTAAAACAAATAGCTGAGAAACTCAACGTCCCGTTCTACGGCGAGAAAAACAGCGATAATCCTGTCGAGATAGGTGTGCGCGGATTAAGCAAGATGCTTAGAGAAGGGTGTAGCTTAGTAGTAATTGATACTGCAGGGAGACACGGGTACGGCGAGGAAGAGTACCTCCTTAAAGAAATGGAGGATTTAGCTAAGGCTTTAAAACCTGATGAGATCATGTTAGTTATTGACGCGTATATAGGTCAGAAAGCGTATGATATAGCGAGGAGATTTCATGAAAGAACTCCTGTGGGCTCCATCTTCATAACAAAACTTGATGGGACTGCTAAAGGCGGTGGCGCGCTCTCAGCAGTTGCTGCTACAGGAGCTAAAATAAAGTTTATTGGCGATGGTGAAAAACTTGAAGATATAGAGTCCTTTAACCCTAGGAAATTCGTTGCTCGGTTGCTGGGTCTTGGAGACCTAGAAACTCTCTTAGAGAAGTTTAAAGCTCTAGAAGAGAGCGAGGAAGTTCAGAAGAGACTCGAGAAAGCAGTTCTCACTGGAAAACTGACTTTGAGAGATGTCTACGCTCAAGTCAAGTCTCTGAAGAGACTGGGACCTCTAAGAAAGGTTCTCCAGATGATTCCGGGCTTTAGTATGGCACTGCAAGTAGATGATGAGAAACTACGTATTTCTGAAAAGAATATGGAGAAATGGCTACACATAATGGATTCAATGACATACGAAGAACTTGATCATCCAGCAATAATAGATAAGAACAGAATAAACAGGATAGCTAGAGGTGCCGGAGTGACCCCTAACGACGTGAAAGAACTACTGAAATATTACGAGACTTTAGTAAAGATGATAAAGACTTTGAGGAGCAGGAAAGACCTACTGAAGAGGTTTGGATTAAAAGATGTCTCGCTTGAATAACGAGTTACTCGATAAAGCTCTTAAAGCACTCCTTAACTACCCACTCTGCGACAGATGTTTAGGAAGACTCTTCGCTAAGTATGGGCTAGAATTAAGTAATTCTGAGAGAGGTAAGGCTCTTAAAATACTACTAGGGATGAACATACATAGAGCATTGAGTAGCAGTAGTAGCGCATTAAGTGAGGAAGACCTCTTGAAAGTTGCTGAGAACGGAGGCAACCCTATCTCAGATATAGTGCAGTATTACGTAGGGCCTGTTAACGTCAAGAAGTGCTACATTTGCGGTAATAAGCTAGATATCCTAATAAACGAGTTAACTGTTAAGTGTCTCGACCTACTTAAAGACAGGGAATTCAAGTCTTTGTTAGTTGGTGTAGAGAAAAGTTCTACGTATGAGGAGAGAGAAAAAGAAGTTGTGTCCATGTTAGGTGTGGATTCTTGGGAGTCGATTAGGAGAGAAATCAAGAGAGAAGTAGGTAAGAGACTTCACCTAATCACTAACACAGAACCTGATTTTAGAGAGCCTGACGTCTTACTAGTTCTTAACCTAGATACACAAGAAGTAAAGATTAGGTCTTCTCAGATATTTCTTAAAGGGTACTACCTCAAGCTAGGTAGGTATATATCTCAGAGATGGTGGTACTCTAAAGACAGTGGTTTAAGATATAAGGCATCGGTTGAGGGTGTAGCAGAGAGATTAACGAGTGTGTTCTTAAGTGATAGTATTCTAATACACGCAGCAGGTCGTGAAGACTCCGACGCAAGGATGTTAGGCAGTGGGAGACCCTTGATCATCGAGGTCGTGAACCCTCGTAAGCGGGAGTTAAAGGTGGAGGAAGTAAATGATGTTCTGCGTGACGAATGGGTCAAAATAAAAATACACACAACCTCGTCTTTTGAAGAGCTCGAGGAAGTCAAGAAAGCCAGAAAGCCTAAGATATATAGGGTGGTTGCTTATGTGTCAGAGGGGCTTGAAGAAGAAGAACTCAAAAAAGTTGAGGAAGAACTAAGTAACGTCATAGTGTACCAGAAAACCCCTAAGAGGATACTTAAGAGGAAGAAAGATGTTTTGAGGAAGCGAAGAATACATAAGTTGGTTGCTAAGATGCTCTCTAAACACTTAATAGAGTTAGTGATTATGTGCGAGAGCGGGCTCTACGTGAAGGAAGTCATTACCGGTGATGAGGGTCGCACGAACCCATCAGTTAGTGCTTTGCTAGGTAAGGAATCACTTCCAGTATTTCTGGACGTTTTAGAGTATGTTAGAGACTGAAAATGCTTGAGTATCAAGCTCCGAATCTTCTCTGCCTCTTCTGATAAGCCCTGATAGCTCTCAATAAATCAATGCGCCTGAACTCAGGCCAGAAAACATCGCAGAAGTAGAGCTCACTATAAGCTATATGCCATAAGAGGAAGTTGCTTATCCGTAACTCACCCGAGGTTCTTATTACTAAGTCAGGCTCCGACAAGTCTAGTGTAGGGAGATCTGATGCGAGAGGGAGGTACTTTATGAACAAATCCTCGCCTATCTCATCTACACCTACCTTGCCTTCCTTCACGTCTCTCATTAATACTCTTACAGCATCTATTATTTCCTGCCTACCACCGTAGCAGAGAGCCACGTTAAGGATTTTCTCACCGTATTGAGAACTTAATTCTTCAATTTTTCTTATCTCAGCTCTTAAGTTTTCAGGTATTATGTCTAGTCTTCCCAAAAACCTCACGCGAACTTTATATCTCTCAAGTATTCGCTCACTAATGAACTTATCTACTCCTCTCTTCATCAAATTAAATAAATGAGCTTTCTCTTCTTCAGGTCTCCTAACACAGTTCTCGTAAGACATAGCATACACAGTTACTACCTTAACTCCGAGATCCCAGAGCCAGCTAAGAACTTCTTCTAATCTCTCATAACCGACTTCGTGACCTACGTTCGCGTCAAGACCTTGATTCCTCGCCCACCTTCTATTCCCGTCCGGAATTATAGCTATGTGTTTAGGTATAGGACCCTCAGAAACCTGAGTATATAGCCAGTTCTCGTAGAATTCATAAACTAGCTTACCTAAAGGCCTAGAAATAAACTTAAGTCTTCTGCTTAAGCTCCTCGCCAACTTAGCAAGAGACAGCATCAAATCCGACAATACCCTCCAAACAAAATATTGTGTCAAGCCGTAATAATCGTTTCTTTTTGTAGCTGAGAACTCCTAACCTGAAGGTTAGAGAGGGGTTAGAGCACTTATTAACCTTAGACTTATGATAGTTTTAGTCGTGAGGAAGGGTGGTGTTAGATGGGTGTGTATCAGGGAAACGACTTTAGGAAAGTAACGGGAGGTAGGAGAAGACCACATAGAATGAATAGAAAGTATGAGTTAGGAAGATTTCCTACGATGACCGTGGTTAGTGAGAAGGAAGAAATAGAAACCTTACGTGTGAGAGGTGGCAACCTCAAAGTACGCCGTAAGAGAACCTTATACGCTAACGTAGCAGACCCGAAAACCAACGCAATTAAGAAAGTAAAGATAATTAAAGTTGTTGAAACCCCAGCTAATAGAGAATTGGCTAGACTCTCGGTAATCACTAAAGGCACCATAATCGAAACAGAGCTGGGCTTAGCTAGAGTGACTTCAAGACCTGGTCAAGATGGGGTAGTCAACGCAGTCTTAATTAAAGACTAGCAACTCTACAGCTTTTAGCAATAGGTAAAGTAAGATTCACTCATGGTGTAATTAAGTGAAGGAATACGTCATATGGCCAGAATACTTCTCAGCAAATCTTAGCAGAAAACAAGGGAGGAGAGTTAGTAAGTTATTAGCAGTGGATAAAGTAAGACCAGAAACATTCCTTAAGGCCTGTGCAGAATTAAGCTGGAAATGCAGGATTGAGGAGGGTAAGTACCCGCGTGCATGGTTTGAGTCTTACGGTTTTAAAATAATTGTCGTGTTAGAGAATAAAATCGAGAGTAAACACACATTAATCAAAACTTTAGCGAGTAAGTTAAAAGAAGTTAGTAGCAAACAAGCTTAATTCACTTAAGATAGTTACTAGCGTATTACGTGAGTATCTCGAAATACAGCTTACAAATAAAATCAAGTATTACATTAATTATTACTTTTAAGTCCGAACACGATATAAAGTCTTGGCTCAGGGACCTCCCTTGATCAAGTTAGGATACTACCTTCACAAAACTCCCTCAGGGAAACTCATAGTTAAAATCAGCGGTAAGAATCCGCCCAAACTCGGGAGTAAAGTAGTTGATAGTAGGGGAAATCTATTAGGTATTGTAACTGACGTAATAGGTCCTGTGAGTTCGCCGTACGCAGTAATTAAGCCACTCACTACTAACTTAAGTCTTAGCCAACTTGAAGAAGTCTACATAAAGTCTGTGAGAGGTAGGTAATTATGTCTTCATGTCCTCAATCATCGATAATATATGACGAAGTTAGAGGAGAGTACATATGTACTGAGACAGGCGAAGTATTAGAAGAAAGAATGGTTGACGTAGGTCCTGAATGGAGATTCTTCGAAATAGCTAATGAGACGAGCAGAGTGAGAGGTAGTGAGCCAGTAACTAGTAAGGTTCATGATTATGGCTTGTCTACCGTGATAGATAACCACTCTTATGAAGGGAAAAAACTTAACGAACTTAATAAGTCTTCAAGAGTGCATAGCAGAGAGAAGAGATTGGTAAAAGCTCTTCAGTTAATGAACTCAATAATAAACAGGCTGAGTCTTCCTAACTCAGACCTAGTAAAAAATGACGCCGGCTTGATAGTGAACAGACTCTACCGTAAAGGCATTATAAAGAAAAAGAATATGCGTGCAATAATAGCCGCAGTAGTAATCACTACACTTAAAAACTATAGCATCCCAATCGATACTAGAGAGATCCTTAACTTATGTCAAGTAACTCAGAGAGAAGTCTGGAAAGCACTCCTTAAAATTCACAGAGACTCTGGAGAGAAGATACGTGTAGGCGTAATAGACCCCTTAAGTTACGTAAGACAGTACTCATGCATTCTAAAAGTCTCTCCAGAAGCAGAGTCTCTAGCTATGAAGTTAGTTGCTACAGCTAAGAACTCAGGAATAACTTCCGGTAAAGGACCTCAAGGAATTGCGGCAGCTGCACTATACATAGCCTCAATACTCATGAACGAGAAACAAACACAGCAAAACATCTCTGAAAAACTAAACGTAACCGAAGTAACGCTGAGGAATAGATACAGAGACTTAGTCAATGAACTAGATATAATAGTGGAACTTTGACTTTCCTACACAGCAAGTATTGACCGCCCTTGCAAGAAGACTGAGTTACTTATGTTAAGTCAAGACCCAGCAACCTAAACTTGATTAACTTAACCTCAGTATCGTCTCTTATTCTGTGTTTGCCGTATATCTTCCTTAACTCACTGAGTAGATCTTCCCTACTCTTAAAACCATCGTCCCTCGCGTCAGCATCAGTTAACTCGCTTATCTTTTTCGTAATAACGTCTTCGATGACAGCTCTACCCACATGTACACTCCCTACTCTTACATCCACTATATCGCCTTTCCTGACGTTAGAGCGGAGCCTTATAGTTGATGTTTTCTTACCTAGTACTATGCTCCTCCCGTACTCTTTCTTGAAGACCAGAGTCTTCCTCATTAATTTCACCAAACTCTAAATTATTGATTTAGCTCTCTACTTTAAAACTCTCTGCTCTTCCTATACTCCTCGATTAACGTACTGAGATCCTCGTACGTTAGTCCGTACTTCTTTTTCCTCCTTTCTTCAGAGAGTTGAGGAACTAGTGCAATGACCCTGTCAAAAGAGTTTTTATCAACTACTACGATACACTCATTAACTTCAAAAAACTCTTCTGCTGAGACTGCGGGTATTAGCTCTTCTTCTATTAGGTGTCTGCTCAACCCTAACGCAGTAGGAGGTAATAGAAAGCCTAGTCTAGCACTCTCAACGAGTTCTCGCGCCTCTTTAAGAGCTTCAGTCACGTCATACGTGAAGGCTACTGCAATCTTCTCTCTATCAAGCTTTAGAAACTTAAAGCACTTGCTACTATATACTGGGACTAGCACGTGTGTTCTTGTGTAGAGTTTCATGAACACGTTTTCATAGTTGATTACTCTAGACTTCAAAACATTGTTTTCGTTTTCTAGTATTCTTAGATGAGCTTCAAGATTCCTCACTCTTTGCATAAGCTCACTTACTTTTCTATCTTTGAGGATCTTCTCGCTGAGCTCTGAAGACATGCTGTCTAGACGTGACGACAAATCTCGCACAGATTTCTCTAGCTCAAGCATCCTCTGCTTATAGAATTCTTTTTCTTTCTCAAGAGTATTTATCCTCTCTTTAAGTACTTCCTCTGCTTTGCGAGCTTGAGATGCGACATCACTCTTCAAAATAATTTGAGGCTCCTTCTTCTCCTCCCTCACGTAATCGTTAATCACTTCTTCAATTATACTAGAGAGGTCTTCGTTCGTTAATACCTTGACTTTGTATTTTTGTAGGTTGATGTCGTAGAAACCCATCTCTCTTAATCTGCAAGACAGCTTCTCTAGTTTCTCCTGGAATTCTCTGTAAGCCTTAAGTGCTGCCGCTAAAGCATCCCTCTCGTGCGAGTTCTTGATATCTATTGTTGGGTGTTGTTTAATAAACTCAGCAACACTCATTTCCTTATCTGCCGTACTCAACGATTTCTGAGGCACGTAGAGTAGTGCGCCTAGGGAAGCAGCTAACTTCCTGCACATTTCTGGCGGCGGGTTTTTGTCTGTTGCTACTAGTGCTGGACGCCCAAGCTTAATCAGTAAATTATGTATATCGCCTCTATCGAGTTCTCTCCCGGACGTGACGTACACCAAGTTCATGTCTAGGTCTAAGACTGCCAAACCAACACTGACTCCCGGATCATACCCTACTATCAAGTAACGCTTCTCGTCACTCTTGCCCGACTCTACTATATCGTTGAGGAAGCTCTTACTGAGAACAGGTCTGATCCTAACTACTACGTCTTTACCTTTAACTTGCTTGATGAGGCCATAAAGCTTCTCACGAGATGTATAAACTGTGAATAAAGCTTTCTCGATGCCGCCATCACTCCTCCTAACTGTGAGGTCGTAATCAATATTGTTTTTGTCAAGGACTTCCTTTATTTTCCTTACGTGTCTAGTAACTAAAGCGCGAAGATTTCTAACATACTTTTCGGTCCTAGAACCTCCTGCTACCCCAGAACGTCCAGGATACACGTATATCTTAACCTTATTCTCAAAGACCCTTAACTTACTGCCGTAACCTTCTTTTGCTAAGTAAGCAATAACTAAAGCAGTTTTGAAAGGGTCTAACTTACTCTTATCACTAGTAAGTCCTGTCTCCTCAGCCAAATACTGAACCTTAACTAGCTTACCTGACTCAACATTGACTTGAACTAGCGTAAGTCCTGGAGGAAGCATCTTAATCACCTTAAGTAAGTCTCTCTTACTACCGCCTAGCTCAAGCACGTTGTCCGTGGCCAAGATCTCAGGTCTTATATCCCAGAGCTCTCTGATTAATCCTCCAAAACTAACTTCTTTAACTGCCTTAAGAACACCGCCCTCTAAAAACGCCATCGCGTACCTAAACTGTGATAAGTCACTACCAGACCTAACTATATCAATACCTACTATCTTCTCAGAGTTCATTCTTCAAACCCTTCACAAACTCCAAACAATCACTCACTCTCTTATCTAATCCATAACTTTCTTTGAAGAATTTAACCATGTATGAAACGTCTCTAGATAAGAGTTCTTCAGCTCTAGGATCGTCTCTATACACGTATTGAGGCCAGTCAATAACGTATGGCTTCTCACCTTCGTCAACACTGACCAGTATGTTATACTCACTTAAATCCCCGTGAACAATGCCTAAGTGTAAGTAAGCGCTCCTTAAAGTCATCATTATAGATGTGAAAATACTCTCCGGCATTAACGCGGTCTTATACCTGTATAACTCAATCCCGCTCACGTAATCCATAACTACAGCGTGTTCTACGTGTGCGTAAGCTCTAGGAACAAATGAAGTGTAGTTACACAGCTTACTTAGAACATCGTACTCTCTACTCGCAGCATTTCTCGAATGCATAAACCACTTACTCTCTTCTGAAGCATAAGCTCGTACCCTTTTAATCTTCTGGAAACTGATGCGCCCGATCTTATAAAACTTAACAGCAACGATTTTTTCAGTAGGTGTTTTAGCGATATAGATCTCGCTTTCTTTCCCAACCCCGACTCTAGTCCCTAAATAACCCAGTACCCCAGAATCACTTAATTTTTTGAGAGCCACCAAGTCTAGTCCTAAGTAAGTAAGTCTAAAACTTTGAGTAGTCTTGTGTTTAGCAACCGCCTTCACATCCATCAACTCACGGAGAGACTTATCGATACGTGAGGGAGGAAGTCTAGTGGTTCTCTCAATTTCTTCCAGAGGTACGTACTCGTGCTTAAGACTTAGACTATTAAGTGTTGCCAAGATTTTAAAACTCTCGCTACTTAATCTTTTGTAAATCAGAGCTAGCTCTCTCAGTTTCTCAACCTCCTAAGGAACTCAGGACCTTCAGCAAATAACTGCTAATACTCAGCAACGAACCTCACATCACTACTCAGGCCCGGGTTCACTCATCACTCTCCTCATTAAAACTGACTAGTAGGAAAAATAATTTTAGAATAACATGACTTTACCGCTCAGCACCTCATACGTGATCTTGTTTATATTTTCTAACTCTTCATTAACTATCTCGACGACGTCTGACTTAATAGCGTTGAAAGCTTCTCTCTCAACAGGTATTAGCCTTACTAGAGCCATTTGAGGGTCGTCTATTGGGTGACCTATTCTAGAAAGGAGTTTTACGTAAACTTCTCTAACCTTAGGGACTTCCTTAATTATCCTCACAGCTATCTTATTAGCTAAGACGTTATATATTTTGCCCACGTGTGTTACCGCGTTTTTGCCGGCAGTAGCTTCTAGACTCATAGGTCTCATAGGAGTTATAAGTCCGTTGACTCTATTGCCACGACCAGTCATTCCATCATCACCGTGTTCTGCGGAAGTCCCTGTGACAGTCATGTAGACAGAGTTTTTCTCGGGGATGTCAGCGCTATTAATAAAGATCTTAACGTCATATCTACGCATTTCATCTCTCTTAGACAACTCACTAACTACGTAATCCTTAACCTTATTTTCTACCTCCTCCTTCACAGACAGGTAATGACTTAAATCACTTATTAAGTGAGATATCATTGCCGCGGCAACAGTGAGTCTTATTTCATCACCTACTCTAAGACCCATTACTTTAACATCTTCTCCAACTTCAGGGAGTTTCTCTTTAAACTCACGTGAGTTCAAATACCTCTCAACACCTAAAACGATACTCTCTAGAGGTGTTAAGGGCGCGTAACTAACACCTATACTCGTGTCGTTGGCTAGCGGTCTACGCTTCTCTTTCAAGCCAGTCTCATACGTTTGGACTAGATCTACGCTACCTGTCCTTATCATGTAGTCAACAATCACGTGTCTTTCAGGGTCTAAGAACCTGAAATTCTGGGAAATCCACTTCTTGACCGCGTCAACTACTATAGTACCTACAGGAATCCTATCTAGACTCCCGTTACTTAAGCTCACAAACTCTGTAGCTCTGCCAGCAACTAATATGTATATTGGGTGAAGAACCTCGCCACCCCCAAAACGAGGCTTTGACTGCCCGCCAACTACTAAAACTTTGTCCACGTTGTGATGCAAGATCATGTTGTAATTCTCTAGGTAGTACTTAGAGAGAGCAACACTAGATATTTCAGAAGCTGCGTCAGCTATATAGTCTGGGTGGCCGAGTCCCTTCCTCTCAACAAGCTCAACTCTCCACTCACTAACTGGTGAGTAATCAGCTAACTCAACTTCAATATTCCTAGCCATCATCACACACCACCTAAAGACATAACACACAATAAAATTTTAAATATGATATGATTCTCAAGTCTTTAGATACTGTGTCAACCCTCCAGAACTTAAATACTTATCCACGCAGCAGGCAGGCAAGACCAACTTAACAGTCTCCTCACCATAACCCGTTATAACTCTCCAGTAACCACTTAACTCAAGTTCTAGCTCAGGGTCACCAACATCTATTAAGAGATACTTAATTCCAGCAAGCTTAGAATGTGTTGCTAGAACGAATATATCAGTCTTCTTAACAAGTCTTAAAACTCTAGCACTAAACTGCTGATTACCTCTACCAAAAATATATCCCTGCCTGCCTATAACAGAGACTACTAAAGAGACACGTCCATACTTCTCTATCAGACGAAGTATTTCTGACTCACTCAAATCCCTACCTACTAGCTTCCGTTCATAAATCGCGTCAACGCCCAACAACGTCTTCTTAAGTCCTAGGAGGTCTGCGATAGCCTTAGTGGTTGTCCCAGGACCTAGAAAGTAGAGGACTCCTGGAAACATGTACTCCTCAATAAAGTACTTAGCAATACCCCACTTCTCCTCCTCAGACCCGCTGACTAAGTCTTTAGAAGGCACTACAAACCCTTCTAAGACCGGCGCAACCGCGTATCCGTACAGGCGTACATTCAGCAGATCTTCTTTAAGCTTAATCTCATCAACGTCAGCAACCTCAACTTGATCTACCGAGATATTACCTCTCTCAAACTCTACCACGACCTCAGCAGCAACTTCAGGAGATGTTGCGAAAACACCTGAGTACATCTTGACTCCAGAAGGGACTCCTAAGATCGGGACCTTAGTTCCTGCGACACTCAATACGTCACGTGCCGTGCCATCACCACCGACAAAAACTATCAAGTCTACATCACTCTTTAAGAAAACCTCGATGACTCTTAAGGTGTCCTCACGTGACGTAACAGACTTGCCGCGGTCAGGTAAGTCGAGACATGAGAACCTTAATCTACTTGAGCTTAAATAATCACAACCCATGACAGAATTAGCTGCTACTATTACTCCCTGAAAACCTTTCTCGGACAGAGCCTGAAGAAACCTGACAGCTTTTGAAGGAGCTACGGGCTTAGCCCCCCTTTTTAGAGCCTCTTCATAGAGTTCACCGTCAGTTCCTTTAAGCCCTACAGATCCGCCCATGCCCGCGATAGGATTTACAACAAAACCTAGCTTCATCCTCAAACCTCACGTACTGCGACATCACTAAACTTCCTGGCTCTTCAACCTTCTTAGATGCTCGTACGTCGGCGCTAGAGTCCTCGGGTGATTAGCTACTAGAACGTCTAAGCGCTTGACTGAAGTATTGACAGGCGAGGACTTAACTACTTGAGGGTCCCTATATGCAAGTTCTATTATCTCCTCATAAGCTTTAGCCAACCTATCAATATTCTCTTTAGTCTCTGTTTCAGTCACCTCAATCATGTGAGCTTCCTTAACTATCAGCGGGAAGTATATTGTAGGGGCGTGAAGACCCCTATCAAGCAAAGCTTTAGCTACATCTTCAGCACTAACTCCTGTCTCCTTAAGAAGATTCTCAAAACTTACAACGAATTCGTGTTTGCGCCACCTGTTCTCACCGTAAGGTAATGAAATCCCTCTCATTCTCCTTAACTTACTCATTAAGTAGTTAGTGTTGAGGACACTAACTTCAGCAACCTCTCTTAAGGCAGGTCCTAAAGCAGCTATGTAGATGAAAGACTTTACTATAGGCACTATATTGCCGTAAAACCAAGATACTCTCCCTATAGTTCTGCTAAGGTCATACCTCAACTTATATGAACGCCCGTCAAAACCTACTAGGGGTACCGGCAAGTAGTCTATTAATTCCTTCCTAACACAAACAGCACCCGCGCCAGGACCGCCACCACCGTGTGGTGCTGCGAAAGTCTTGTGTAGATTTAGGTGGACTATATCAAAGCCCATATCACCGGGTCTTACTATACCTAGTATGCCGTTTAGGTTTGCCCCGTCATAATACATTAACGCGCTCTTCTCGTGTATAAGGTCGGAAATCTCTACGATGCCTGACTCGAATATACCTAACGTGTTAGGATTCGTTAACATCAGTCCTGCAGTATTGTCGCTTAACACAGACTTCAGAGCTTCTATATCTGTCTCCCCACTCGGTGCTGTAGGTATCTTAACTACTTTGAAGCCGGCCATAGCTGAACTAGCAGGGTTGGACCCGTGAGCTGCTTCAGGAACTATCATCTCGTTCTTGTTATTGAGGCCTCTGTCATGATGATATTTTCTTATTATGAGTGCTCCCACGAACTCGCCGGCAGCCCCTGCAGGAGGTTGTAGTGAGCACTCATCCATGCCCGTGATCTCCGAAAGCCATCTCTGCATTAAATACATTATCTCCAGTATTCCCTGAGCTTCTTCCTCATCTTGATATGGGTGAAGCTCCGTTACTCTGGGGTCTGAGGCCAGCTCCTCACAAATCTTTGGGTTATACTTCATCGTGCAGGAACCTAAAGGTACAGGACCTACATCAACACCGTAAGACATCTGAGACAGTCTGTTATAATGCCTAACAACCTCCACCTCACTTAAGTTAGGTATCTTGAGCTCACTACTCCTTACTAGAGACTCAGGTATCCTTTTCAGGGCTTCAGAAGCTTCATTAGCAAACTCTTCATCTATCAAGAGAGTCTGCTTACTAAAACTGCTTAACTCGAAGACTATAGGTTCTTCCCACTTAGCTTGCCTGAACAGCATCTCTAAACACCCTCCAGTACTTCCTCGAGAACTGTCATCAGGAAGTCTATGTCTTTTCTAGTATGTAACTCAGTAACACAGGCTAGACTACACTCACTCAGTTCTTCGTAGAATTTGCTGAGTGCTGGACCTATACTGACTCCCCTACTAGACAGCAACTTAATAACCTGACTAGCTTTCTTGCCGTGGAACCGAATACTCACCTCACGGAAGTAGAGTGATTCAGGGAATAACGGCTCTGCAACGCTGGTGTTAAGTAGACGCTTTACTAAATAATGCGTCCTCCCTAGAATAGCTTCACCAAGTTTCTTGAGTCCTTGAGACCCTAGTAGAGTCAGGTAAACGGCAGCTCCTACAGCCTCTAACGAGGAGTTAGTAGTTATGTTGGAAGTTGCTTTCTCCCTCTTAATATGTTGTTCCCTAGTCTGGAGTATCATCGTGAAGCCTAACTCATCACTACCTAAAGTACGCGTAGCTCCTATCAGCCTTCCTGGCAACTGCCTCAGTAACTCCTTCTCATCGTTTATCCCCAGGATGCCGGCTGAAGGACCTCCATAATTAAGACTCACACCAAGACCCTGTACATCACCGACTACGATGTCAGCGCCTAAGCTTCCTGGACTCTCGAAAATACCTAATGATAGTGGATTCGAGTAGACTATGCTTAAAGCATCGAATTTATGTGTTTCTTCAATGACTTCCTTAAGAGCAGACTCAACAACGCCGAAGAAGTTAGGTGTCTGTATGAAGACTGCCGCAGTATCTTTGTCTAGCTTACTCCTCAAATCACTTAAGTCTGTCTCACCAGACTTAAGATCTACCTGAACCTTAACGATGTCTAAGCCAGCTCCAAAACCCCAAGACTTCATCACCTCAATTATCTCTGGATGTGCGTAGCCGCTAACCAAGATCTTCTTTTTCTTCTTTACTCGAGCAGCCATTAACACTGCTTCAGCCGAGGCTGTACTGCCGTTATACATTGACGCGTTAACGACCTTAACCCCGTATAAGTTAGCTATGAGGCTCTGGTATTCGAATAAAGCCTGCAGTAGTCCTTGAGCTATTTCAGCTTGGTAAGGCGTGTACGCAGTGTAGAACTCGGGTCTAGAAAGTATTGCTTTCACGACGGAAGGCACGTAGTGCTGACACACACCGCCTCCAATGAATGACGGGACATTACTTAAGCGGTTCTTAGAAATTAGCTCGTTGAATAGTCTCCTAACCTCATACTCAGTTAACGGCTTCCCGAAACCAATACTTAAGTCTCTGTTGAAGATTATCTCGGTAGGTACGTCATTAAATAATTCTAGTACGTCACTTATACCTAGCTCCTTCATCAACTCTTTCTTGATGTCAGGTGAGGAATTAGGTATCCAGTTATGTGGCATTCGGGTCTCCTTATAGTTCTTAACGACTTAATTAAAATACTTTGAGTTAGTTTATTATAGACGGGGTGCTTGAAATAGTTAAAGAAGTGCCCTTGTTAGACGTTCAGAAAGAGTTGAGCGGTAACGTAGGCGAGTTTGCTGGTTGGGTTACTTCTATGGATTATGGCAACCCCCTCGAAGAGCACATGAATACCAGAACTTCAGCGTCTGTGTTTGACGTATCTCACATGGGCAGGTACGTGATTAGAGGCAGACGTGTCTTCGAGTTTTTGCAGAAGCTAGTTTCTAAAGACCTTAGTGAGGTAGGCGCTGGAAGAATGAGTGGCCCGGTATTATTGATGAATGAGAGTGCAGGTATTAGAGATGACATCATGCTCTATAATGTTAGTGAAGACTTATGGCTTGCTGTTGTTAATGCGCCTAACGTCGAGAAAGACCTAGAATGGATGAATGTGTGGAGAGCTAGATGGGGATACACAGACGTAGAAATAGAGAACGTAACTCTAAAATCGACTCTAATAGCTATTCAAGGGCCTAAAGCTGCTGAGGTGATGGAGAACCTAGGCTTCGCTGAAGCCAGAAACTTGAAAATCCTCGAGTTTGCTTACGGTGCTGAAGTAGCTGGGAAGAAAACTATGCTGGTGAGTCACTCAGGATGGACGGGGGAGGAGGTCCGGTCATTCGGCTTCGAGATATGGACCGACGTAAATCACGGGGCAGAAATACTTAGGAAGTCTGTAGCTCTAGGGGCTAAACCCGCGGGACTCATAGCTAGAGACACCCTAAGACTCGAGATGGGTTATCTTCTGATAGGTCAAGACATGGACGAGAGCACGAATCCTGTTGAGGCTAGGTACTGGCTACCTATATCTCTAGAAAAAGAAGACTGTATAGGATGTCCTAAGCTCAGAGAGATATACGAGAGAGGAGTTTCTAGGATTAGAGTGGGACTAAAGCTTAAGAAAGGCTTGAGGGTCATTCCTAGGCATGGTGCGGGAATTTACGCTGGAAACAACCTAGTAGGTAAGGTAACTAGTGGCGCTTTCTCTCCTTACCTGAACACTGGAGTAGCTATGGGTTACGTGAACACCAGCCACGCGTACATAGGCTCAAGACTAGATCTTGAAGTGAGGGGAGGCAGACAAAAAGCTAAAATTGTTGACTTCCCATTAATTTGAGGGACTTGAAATGAGTGAGCAGCAAATAGTAGTAAAGACGAGACTTGGTGAGTACTTAGTACGTAAGAACCTGCTTTACACAGCTAAAGACGAATGGGTTAGAGTCGAAGGAGATACGGTGACTCTGGGAATCACAGACTACGCTCAGAAGAAGCTGAAATACATAGTCAACGTGGAGTTGCCAGAAGTAGGTAGGAGGGTTAATGCTGACGAGGCGGTAGCGACACTCGAGTCTGTTAAGGCGGTAGCAGAAGTTTACACACCCATAGAAGGCGAAGTTATTGAAGTTAACGAAGAACTCACAGAGAAACCAGACTTAATAAACACAGACCCTTACGGGCGTGGATGGATAATCAAGTTAAAGTCTTCGAGAGTTGATGAAAGCAAATTACTGAGTCCCGAAGATTACGCGGATAAGATTTCTAAAGAAGAATAATTGCTGTTTTTAAGATTTCAAAACTAACAATACTTGAAGTTAGTGAGAGTATGTACCTTAAAATGCCTCCAAGAATAAAAATCCTTGAAGCTACCGGGGCTGTGGCTGACGGCAGGGTTAAGAAATTAGATGATAAGTTGTTTAGAGTAGTATCTTCTGAAGGAGACAGAATATATAACGTGTACGTGGACTTAGAGAAGAAAGAGGCGTGTAGCACAGATAATGGCACGATATATAGGGGTTATATAGGTTACCCTATAATATCCTCGCTGTTTATTTTGGGAGCCTTACCTTATGACACACTAATAGGTAAATCACTCGCTAATATAGATTGGAGACATCTTAACGAGACTCTAAAGAATTACTCTCTAGTAGAGGAGAGAGTTAAAGAGATTGCTAGAGACAGAGGAGTAACTTCAGAACTCATAGATAAGTACTTAAACGAAGTTTACACACAACTAAGAAAAATAAAACTAGCTAAAGTGAGTAAGTGTCTTAATCCTTGAAGTGTTATTACGTAGCTGACCTCCTCGCCCTTCTGAAGGGCGAGGGTTATGGGAAAGTTTAGAGCTACATTCCCGGTAGAAGTCGGGTTTAGTCCTGCGTCCGGTCTCGGCGCTTCACCCCCTACCCCCACACAGTGCGGGACTCAGGGATCTACTATCCGCCGAAATATACTAAAAGATATGGAACTCACAAACCCTACCACACCATCCCCACACTAGAGAGACGAGGTTTTCAACTGTAAAAGATTTATTTCCTAGTTATAGAAATATTTTTAGTGAGGATTAGATGAGAGCTAAGGTAGCCATAATTGACGGGTACCCAATACTCATGAATCTTTACGAGCCTTACAAACATAAGATTAACGAGTATAACGTGCTGATAAAGGATAGCGGATATTACTTAAAGCCTCTCCACTTCGTTTACCTTAAGTCTCCTGATATGTTCCTCAGTATCAGGTATGTTTATTTTGGTAGGTATTGGTATAGAGTATATAAAATTTCTGGCTCACGTAGCAAGCCTAGGATGAGGTGGATATACGTCGGTAAAGAAAAGCCTGACCCCACTCTCCCTGATCCTCCTTTAAATCCTTTTGAGGGTTTGTACGTTTTAGTCGTAGGTAGTGATGTGCTGTTGAGCGAGAAAAGTTATAAGGCTTTAGTTAGGATTTCTGAGAGTTTTCACGGTGTTAATGTGTTTGAGGGTAAAGTAGTAGATCTTACTAAGCAGAAGGAAGAATCAGAATCTCAGGACTTCTGGCCTCTCATTATTTAACTCACTACGTACTCGCTCTAAGTATTGTTCTCTTTTAGAGTCGTCTAACAGAATATCAACTAGTTTTTGCGGTATCTTAGTAAAGACTTGCTCTGGCTTATTTATTTTATGAGGTAGCTTAACCAGCTCTAGAGGATGATTCCTGATGACTATCCCCTCATCATCTACATTTATTGTTTTGAGTAGTTTTTTAGATGAATGAGGTGTTATAGGGTATAACATGATGCTGAGTGTTAAGACTGCCGTAAAGCCCACGTTTAAGGTACTCTTGACTTCATCGACGTTTTCCTTGATCTTAGCCCAGGGAGCCTTAACGTTAACGTACTGATTCCCCTTCTCACTCAGCTTAACTACTAGTTCACTAGCTTCTCTGAGTCTAGCCCTATACATTAGGGATTTGTAGGAAGCCCAAACCTCATCAACGTACTTCCTGAACTCTATGTCTGTACTGTCCGTTAACACTACCTCATCAACTACTCCCTCGAAGAACCTGTGTATTAGCGTCAGCACTCTATGAATAAAGTTTCCTATATGGTCGTTAAGCTCGTTATTAACGAATCTCACGAACTCAGACCATTTAAAGTTTGTGTCTTTATCTTCCGGCCTCATTCTTATGAGCGAGTATCTCCAGTAATCTGCGTTATCAACTATCTTAAGTGCTTCGTCAATCCAGACACCAACTCTCCTACTCTTGCTAAACTTCCTCCCCTCATACATCAGGTACTCAGTAGCTGAGATTAGCGTGGGTAAGACGTAGGGTTCTTGAGTAGCCATGAGTAATGCCGGGAGTATTACTGCGTGGAACGGTATGTTGTCTTTACCTATGAAGTAAGCAGTCTTAGCTTCGTTGTCAAGCCAGTACTTAACCCACTCGCTCTCCTTGCCTAGCTTAACGAAAAACTCTTTAGTAGCTGAGATGTAACCCAGTAACGCGTCAAACCAGACATATATAGTTTTGTCTTCAGAGCCTGGGAAAGGTGATGGGATACCCCACTTATTATCTCGTGTAAGTGATCTAGGAGTTAAGCCTGTCGTTTCTATCCAAGACTTAGTAAAGTTTTTCACGTTCTCGTCTAGCAAGTCATGTTTTGTTATCCACTCAAGTATGCTCTCCTCGAACTTATCTAGTCTGAAAAACCAGTGTTTTCTGTTTTTGAAGATCGGGGTAGACCTACAAAAGACACATTTAGGGCTAATTAACTGCTCAGCTTCTAGGAGTCTGCCGCAGTTATCGCATTGATCCCCCCTAGCTCCCTCAAAACCACAGTAGGGGCATATGCCCTCTACGAATCTGTCAGGCAAGTATATCTCGTCTTTAGGACAGTAAGGAATTACCTGAACTTTCTCTTCAATAAAACCGTTTCTAAAGACTCTCAACATAAATTCTCTGACAAACTCTTTATGAGTCTTGCTTTCAGTCCTAGTGTAGTTGTCGAAGGATATATCCCACAACTTCCAGAGTTTCACTATATAATCATGTGAAGAGCTAGTTAATTCTTCAGGCGGAACGTTCTTCTTACGAGCCTCAACCTCTATGACCGTACCGTGTTCATCACTACCGCTTACGAAGACTACGTCCTCACCCATCATCCGGAGAAACCTAGCGTAAACGTCAGCTGACAAAACACTGCCTATCATGTTGCCTAAGTGAGGCACGGAGTTTATGTATGGCCATGCTGAAGTAACTACCCACCTACCCATCCCCACCCACCTCTTAGTAATATTACGATAACTACTCTTAATAACTAATTCGCGAGACCCTGAACTATTATAGTCTCTGAAAACGTTTTAGTAGTTTGGTGGAGGGCTGGAGAGTTGAGTAAGCACTACATATACCCTTTTCTAAAGAGGCTAGACGAGTATTTCAGAGAGAGATTCGGGAGTGAGGTAGACCTGGCAGTACTATTCACTAATAAAGTCTTAAAGATTAAGGCTGCTGATAGAGTAAAGAGAGCTCTCTCTAGGAGGAAGAGTAAGAGCTTGGGCGTCAGCCTTGCAGAGCAGGATGAAGACGAGTATCTGGTTTTCTACATGGGGTTACTCGCGGCAGGCCTTACAGACGTGTGGGCCCTCAGGAAATACGTAGACAGTGAAGTGAAAGACTTCATAGAGTTGATGAAGCTAGAGAATAGCAAGTTTTTATGGAGTGTTTCACGCATGTTGGGCATATCGAGTGAGTTGCTTGCCAGAGATGATGAGTGTGGTTATAAGGTAGTATTGCCTTCTGAACCTAAGTCAGAAATATCGTGTTTTCAGTTCAGGCTAACAATACCTAAGTACTTGACTTACGCTGAGAGGCTCTTAGGGGAGGCGGGCTGGTCGCTACTAGAGACTTACGTGAGAGAAGGCTACGTATACTTACCTAAGAGTAAATATGTGCGCCTGTTAGAAGACCCCCTCAAGGAATACTTAATCAAGTTATTTGAGGAATTAAGTTTTAAGCTGACTGACACTAACGTTTTAGAAGACTTGAGAAGCGATATAGCTGAGGTCATCCGCAGAGAGTATAAGCACTTACGTGCTGAAGAATCTAGTCAAGCACTCCCGAGTGAGATTAAAGAAGAGTTTTTTCCGCCATGCATTACTGAACTGATTAAATCTTTGAGAGCTAGTGAGCACCTAACACATATTCAGAGGTTTGCTTTAGCTACGTTCCTTCTTAACGTGGGGGCTTCAGTAAATTATGTCCTTGATTTAATGAAGAATGCGCCAGACTTTAACGAGAAGATAGCTAGGTACCAGATAGAACACTTAGCTGGTATGAAGGGTGGCGGGAAGAAGTACAGAACCTACAGTTGCATTAAGATGAAGGAATTAGGCATGTGCGTGGCTGAGTGCGGGGTTAAGACGCCACTTCAATACTATACAAAACGTCTAAAGAATCTCAAGAAACCAAGCGAAAGACTATCTTCTCGTAACCAGGAATCCTAAAGCCTCTCTTAACAGAAAATCTTAAAACGTTTTTTGGCTTGACTTCGTACTCAACCCCCACATCCGCTTCAACTACCTCAGAATTCTGTGGAAAGATCCAGACAACGCTGTAGTCGTATGTGGTGATTTCAGACTCGTATATGTTCTCATACGTGTTGAGCCCTTCTATTAAGTCTCCTCTGAAGTGAATTAGGAACTCTATGAAGGGTCTCTTGAGAGAGCCTCTGAAGCCAGCATTAACTAATATTACTCTAGGCTTAGTTATCACTCCATTGACCTTAACTATCTCTTCATTTAAGAACGACTGCATGTTATTCTTCATAGCTTCTAGTTCTTCTTCTAGTCTAGTCTTTAGTGCTCGCGCGAACTCTTCTTCGGTATCTATGTACTCGTAAATCATTATCTGGTGAAAGTCTCCTGTTAGTGAGACTATGAAGTATCCGTAAGCGTATATTGGCTTCACGTTATGAGTACCTTCCTGTCTTCTTTGATCACTCTCAACACAACTGCTGTGGAGGTTCTCTGAACTCCCTCTAGCGCTCCTATGACGTCTAGTAAATCAGAGAGTTCTTTGTGGTCTTTAACGTATACTTCAGTTACGAGAGTCCACTCGCCAGTCACGTCGTAGACTGCCTTAATGTTAGGCATGCTAGCTAACTTGCTAGTTATGTCTGAGTACTTTCTCACATCTATCGAAAGGAATACTAGAGCTCTTAAGTTGAGACCTACTAACTCAGGAGTTACCTCAGCTACTATCCTCTTTATTAGCCCTCTCTCTTTTAACTTCCTCAACCTCATGTATACTGTGGAGGGGCTTACACCAAGTATCTTACCTATCTCAGAGTAAGTGAGGTCTGCATTTTCTTGCAGAATATTCAGGAGTTTCTTATCTAACTCATCAATTTCTTGAACCACGATTATTTCACCAATAATAAGAGTAGCGTTAAGGAATAAAAATTTTGTTATTTAGGCCTTTGGCGCACTTAAATATTCTATTACCTCGCCACCAGGTAAGTTAAAGGTAAGACGTATGGGCTGATCAGAACTAAACTCGATTTTAACAGCGTCAGTGACTTCACAGAGTGGTAAGATTTTAATTATGTAGCTCTCCTCATAAGAGCTTTTAGAGCTTTCGTCAACTTCTAGCTCTATGAGTGAGCCACCCATTACAGAGAAGCTAACTTCACCACCCACCTCCGGGGCTGTGAGTTTCAAGACTTGATTATTACTTGCTTCGAAGATTATAGTCCCGCTACCTCTCAAGTCACTTAAGGCTGTCTTAAACGCTGAGGTGTATACAGATCCCCTAACCTTGAATTCTAGTGTTATCTCAGGTATCTCAGATACTGGAACTTCGATAGACCTATACCTATACCTCCTCACAGTCACGGACTCAATAACGAATTCGTAAAAGTCTTCACCAGCTCTGAGAACAACCTTGTCCGACTTCTTAGGCTTTGGAAGAGTCCTCATTAAATTACTCAGATTTACCCCGACTGAAGTCTCTTCCACCACGTTATATGTTAAGAAGCTAGATGAGGGAACATAAACACTAACTAAAGCTACTTGAGCAGGGTCGAGAGCTCTTATCTTAAGACCCTCGGCATCGAAAGTGAATAAAGCCTCATCAACAATCCCAGAAACCATCTCGAGAATCTTACTAAAAACCTTGCCACTAGGATACTCAACAACGACTCTAAACTCTTCCTCACCCACCAAGCAACACCACATATATAATTACAGAAAACACAAATAAAATAGTAACCAAATGATGAAGAACATCGGAACAGACAAGGATGAAGAACCGTGTGAGGTCTGATAAACACCACAACTTAAAAACTAACAAAACTCAATACTATTGGTGGCTCCGGTAGCTCAGTCTGGGAGAGCGCGGGGCTGTGGACCCCGAGGTCCCGGGTTCAAATCCCGGCCGGAGCCCCATTTCTCTCACACACTCAGAAGACACCTTCCCTGACTCCCTCGCTCTTTAGGGCGGAGGTTCTTGAAAGTTTTAGGCTATCTTCTCCATCCCTTGGAGGATTTGGTTCTGCGTTGGCTCTCCGGCGTGGTGCTTTAACTTCATAGAGTTCTAGGTTGACAAACCGCTTCTTATCTTGAGGTTTTTGTTTGTTTCTCTGTGGTGATTAATCAAGGCATCCCCGAGCCCCCTCATGAGCCGCCGTAAGTCTCGGAAGCCCCGAGACCACCACATTCACAATTTTTACAAACCCTAGAAAAAACCAAAAAGAAACAACTACCCAACCCTCTAACTTCTTTTTTGTCCTGAAGAACGAGGTCGTTTTCGCTATCAACTCATTAGAAGATGACATAGTCTTAGGTCATTCTTTGAGAGTAATATATATAGGAAGTTTTATGAATAATAGTTGGTGGCAATATGTCTTATGTGGCGACGTATGAGAAACCAGGCATTGAGGTTGTTAGCGCGCTTCAGAAGATGCGGGAGGGAATATTATTCG
>JAWBSH010000006.1:79965-82749 GCA_038843015.1 Zestosphaera sp.
CTTTGAGAGTAATATATATAGGAAGTTTTATGAATAATAGTTGGTGGCAATATGTCTTATGTGGCGACGTATGAGAAACCAGGCATTGAGGTTGTTAGCGCGCTTCAGAAGATGCGGGAGGGAATATTATTCGCGTTTATCGCGTGGATATTTTTGGGAGCGGGGATAATGGCGGCCTTCTTTGGTGCGCTCACAGCTTTTGTTGGTGGCGCGGGTGGCGCGTGGGTCGGAGTTCTAGCGGGACTTGGTGTAGGGATCGTATTACTCATAGTTGGTGCTATAATAGCTCTTATCGGGTTCTATGCTAAATTCATTCCTGGAACAAGTGACTTGGCTCGAGGTAATCCGGAATTCTCGACGGCTTCATCACTAATTAAGATAGGGTATGTATGGGGCTTAATACTCGTTATAATAGGCGCCATACTGACTCTGGTCCTCGTAGGGATATTTATAGTGCTTATCGGGTTCGTCCTCTTAATAATCGGCTATATTGGAATGATAATCCTTTGTTTTAAGCTCAACGACGCATACCAAAACACACTATACCTGGTTGCTGGGATCCTCTTCATAATAGGCATCTTCTTCCCAATAGTGGATGTGGTCGCGTGGATACTCATTTACGTAGCTCTAGGCGATACGATTAGGAAACTATGGACACCGCCGACACAAGCGCAGAGTCTCATTCAAGTCTGAGACTAAGAATAAAACTTCGACCATTTTGAGATAAGCTACCTCATAACATCTTCTAAGCCAAGACTTTTTGCTATACCCACCAAGAAAAACACAGTCTCATTTCTCACTTTTCAAGTGTAAGAATACAAGGAGTTCTACGGGAGGTATAAGCATTTAATTAGTTCAGCAACAGCTCAGCAAGTGCTGAACTAAACAATAAAAGCTTGGAGAGGCTTCTTAATACTCAAAGCAAGGAAGGAGAGAAGAACACGCTGCTCACATTAGGGATAAGCCTGCCAACGTATAGGAAGAGAAGTAGCTCAAAACTCTGTGGAGTATTTTGAAGAAAGGACCAGTATAGGGTAGAGAGATTTCATAATGCTCAAGGACCTAGGAGTAGTTGGATGTATTAAGGTGAGGTACAGTAGTAGGATTCATATCGGGGGCGATGGAGAGCGAAGATACGCTTCAACTCAGATGATGAAAAATAGTATATCTTGGTATGAGGTCTCTGAGAAAACAGGCTTCTACAACGAACGTGGCGGGAGAGATGAGCTGACAACACTTAGAGTGGAATAAACTATAGGGAATAATCTTTTGCAAAAATAATGCTTTATATATCATTTTATGTTATCTCTAATAGCTCATACGTCAATTCAGATGTCTTAGTTTCCATCATGAAGTATACGCATAGTATATATTCCCTATAATGAGACACCCATATATCCGCCTTAGTTATATTAGCAAAGTCTGGATTGTTGGGGTTAGGTGTAAACACAAACTTATCAACGTTTAAGGTAGTGTTTCCGTAGGATATTGAGGCTGATGATACGTGAGTTAGTGTACCTATTTCTGGAGGTGTATAAGGCCATAGTATCATTGCAGTCAAGAATTGATGGGGGATGACGAAGAAGCTCATAAACGAGCCTACAATCTGTGCTACGGCATATTCTGCCATATATGGTGGTATTTCTTCCCCGTTGATCATTACCCTAGGCGTAATTCCAGTCTGTTTTGGAAGCCATATAATGACTGTCGTGTTACCGCTTTCTTCTTCAACTATAAATTCTATCCTCGTGTATTCCACGCCTCCCACTACTTCAACTCCCTTATTGTAGTAATAGAAGATCTCTATCTTCGATTCATTGTCAACGCGGTCGTAATCTCTTAGCCTCCACTTTATATAACGTACTAAGTTTATGAATTCCTCAAACGTCTCGATATACTTTTCTTCAGGTGGTGGTGTAGTTGTGTAAGTGGAAGTATACGTAGTAGAAGTGGGTGGGGTAGTCGTTGGTGTTGTTGTATGTGGAGAGGTAGGGGTTGTGTAGGGGGTATACGTAGTAGAAGTAGCTGGACCTCCAGGCAGTAAAGCTGACATTAAGCCATAGATTACAGCAACAGATGCTATAGTTACTGCAGCCACAACCACAAATAAAGGTATTTTCAATATTACACCAAAATATAATGCACAATTATTGTTTATAAATCTTTTAAGCATAAAAAACACTAAGAATGAGCAGTTCATCATAAAATAAATTACATGTACTACACCAAGAACAATTTAAAGTAGACACTATATTTTCATCATAGAACTTCTTTAGAAGCTCTTCCTATCCAACATCAGTACTACGTCACTATATTCCTGTAGTCAATGTCTTGCAGATAGGCCTGACACGCTCCCATACTAAGCTCTCGCCTCAACCTCCAGAATGAATCCACTTAAGAACATCTCCTGCTACTTCAATATCTATTTGTCTCCCAACACTTCTCTAAAGACCCCCTTAAGCATTGAAAAGCTCTCATAACCGTCTCCCAGGCATTCCCAGAAACCCCTAGCATTACCTAGCTTCTCTAGTAAATAGAGGAATAGCCTCTTCCTATCCTAGTCCGAGACCTTATTTAGGTCTAGACCCTCAAACAACGTTAACATCCATCAAATCTAAAACGTTTCACGAACTTCTATTCACAACAATGAAAGGAAGGAGTCATAAGTAACTAGATCCCTAGTGGGTATAAGCGGGCCCGCCGGGATTTGAACCCGGGGTCTCCGGCTCCGCAGGCCGGCGCCTTATCCTGGCTAGGCCACGGGCCCTAAATAAACTTATCAAT
>JAWBSH010000007.1:0-23180 GCA_038843015.1 Zestosphaera sp.
TTGCTTGTATCAATAAAGAATGAATTGAAAGCTTACGACGTCGGTAGCATCTATAAATCCTCGTTTGTATCAATAAAGAATGAATTGAAAGTCAAGCCATACCTGATGCCGTCCACCGTGATAATGAGGTATCAATAAAGAATGAATTGAAAGGCAGTCTACTCGTCTCTAGTAGCTTAGAAGGCATTAGATATGTATCAATAAAGAATGAATTGAAAGCTACCTTGATGTATGTGATGATCATACTAGCTATTTTATGTATCAATAAAGAATGAATTGAAAGTAGTCTCCAGCCTTCCTCCTCATAGGAACCTCAGTAACTTGTATCAATAAGGAATGAATTGAAAGTATAGTGATACGAGAATTTAACATTAAATTTTCTAAAGAAACTTCTAGCTACGTCTATAAGACGCGTAATTGTCGTAGAACACTGACCAAGAGTGACGAGGGTTATGCAAGATTCTAAGCCATCTATTTTTCTGAAGGATATTCTTAAGTATTAGCAAAAATAGTGCAACGAATTAAAGAGTAAGTAAGGGAGTTACGCCTCTCAGTAGAGGCGGTACGTTAATCATATCTGCTTCCTATATCGTTCTCCCGTTGTTCCATATTCTCATGAAGTAGTTGGTTAGTTTTGTTGCTGTTTCTTTGTCTTGTATCATTATTGAGGTTTCGTGGTTGCGGGTTAGTGCTGATTCTGTCCAGTTGTGTGATCCTATGATGACTGTCTCGTTATCTATTATTATTAGTTTTGCGTGCGTTGTTGTTGCGAGGGATTCGTCTAGTCTTACTGGCACGCCGTTGTTTTTTAGGTAGTTTATTGTTTGTGGGTAGCTCTTGTATGTCTCGTCATCAACTACTACTCTCACGTCAACTCCCCTCTTCTTAAGTTCTGTGAGGGCTTTCAGAAGCTGGTTCACGGGGTCTCCGGGCTGGTTAGGGTCGTACTTGATCACGTACATGACCACATAAACGCTTGAGTTAGCTCTAGCTAGGAGGCTCTTGAGTTCCGTGAAGTACTCCCCGTCCGTGAGTGTTTTCAGGGACGCGCGAGAAAACCCCTCACTACCTGAGGAGGGTGGAAGACCTACTGAGTGAGAGTAAGCTCCTGTCAGAAAGCCTGCTACGAACCCTAGAGAGAGTATAGAGAGCACCAAGACCGCCCTACCAGCACTCAAAACCCAACCCCAGTAAGAAGTCCCGAACAACAAATATATGTCTCAATAAACAAGCAACAAAAATTTATTAAGATGAACGCCGAGATCATTCATGAGGTCATTCTCATGAAAGGAGTCTCGAAAACCGTGATAGCCGTAGCAGGAATCATCATAGTCGTCCTAGCAGCAATCCTAGCATACTACGCCCTAACACCACCAGCACCATACAAGATAACAATATACACTGGAGGAACAGGAGGAGTCTACTACCCCCTAGGAGTCAAGCTCGCAGACCTACTAAACAAACACGCCGGAGACAAGATAACCGCATCAGCATCATCAAGCGGCGCCTCAGTAGCTAACGCGAGAGCCTTAGGAGCCGGAGACGCGAACCTAATATTCATACAGAACGACATAGCCTACTACGCATACAACGGACTCTACATGTTCTCAGAAGGAAAAATAGAGAAGATCAGAGGACTCGCAACACTATACCCAGAAATAATACAGATAATAGTCAGAGCAGACAGCGGGATAAAAACCATAAACGACCTAGAAGGAAAGAGAGTAGCGATAGGCGCTGCAGGAAGCGGAACAGCAGTAGAAGCAGAAATAATACTTAAAGCCGCCGGAGTATGGGACAAAATAACAATACAGAACCTAGACTTCACACAAGCAGCACAAGCACTCAAGCTAGGCCAAGTAGACGCCGCCTTCGTAGTAGCTGGAATACCCACCTCAGCAGTCATGGAACTAGCAGCAACAACACCAGTAAGCCTAGTCGAAATACCTGACACACTACTCAACACACTAAAACAGCAAGGCTACCTATTCTTCGTACAACACACAGTACCCAAAGAAACATACACAGGACTAGACAAAGACGTAAAGACACTCGCAGTAAGAGCAATGCTAGCCATAAGCTCTGACGTACCCGACGACATAGCCTACACAATACTCAAAGTAATGTTCGACAACATAGACGAACTAAGACAAGCACACGCAAGAGCCCAAGACATAAGCATAAACAAAGCACTCGAAGGACTACCGATAAAGCTACACCCAGGAGCAGTCAAGTACTACCAAGACAAAGGAATCACGATACCGCAAGAACTAAAACCATAACGAAGAAATGAACACAAAAAACAAAAAACAACTCATCCTCTTTTTAATAACAACACTCACCACAGCCGCAATTATAGCGACACAACCAACCATAGAAGCAACCAAAATAATAATCGACGAAACAAAATACATAACCACACCAAACACAAAAATAAACATAAAGCTAGAATACAAACACAGCGTCGAACTAACCAAAATAACCGAAGAATATGAAGTAACAAACTGCAAAATAAAAATAGTGAAGTTCACGTGGCCAGGATACGGAGCCGGACTACCCTCAAAACCCAACGAAACACCGAGCGAGACAGACGAGAACAGAAACTACGTAGCGAGAAACATAACACTAAACACAACAACACTCAAAATAAGCATGAAACACAGAATAGACCCAAAACTAACAATAAACGGCGAAGAAGTAACTACTAAAGAAGAAGTAGCAGTGATCGCCTGCACGAGAATCTCGCTGATAGAGCTGATGACGAGCCAGAAACTAAAACAGCCAACCAACAACACTTAAATTGACTACCTAGTTAATATTACCCGAGGCGTCTTGAGTTGACTGAAGCTCTAACTATTGAGAGAGCTAAGTCAGGACGGCTAGCCAAACTCACACTAATACTCGGGGTAGTCTTCGCGTCTTACGAACTCATCTTCGTGATGGGGCTCAACTTCTCCCTCTACACGATACTGAAGAACGTGGGAATAGACATCAAGCCACTACTATACGCCCCCGACATACAGCAGAGCATGGCCTTCCTGCTCGGCCTACTCATGCTGACAGCCTACATAATATACCCAGCAACAAAAAAGACGAGAACAGACAAGATACCGATATACGACTACGCACTCGCTGTGGCAGCACTGGCCTCAATGCTCTACCTAGTAGTAATATACCCCACAGTAGTCCAGTACGGCTACGTAGAAGCAACACTACCTAACATACTGATACCCCTACTAGCGATAGCACTCCTACTAGAAGCTTCCAGAAGGTCGCTAGGCGTGGCACTACCAGCGATAGCCTCAGCAGTCATGCTCCTGGGAATCGCGTATGAGGGATTCAACATAAGGAGATTCGTGAACCACATGTTCTACGCCAGAGAAGGGATATTCGCCATCCCACTATACGTTATGGTCTCTTACGTCTTCGCTTTCGTCTTCTTCGGCTCAATACTAGAGAAAGTAGGAGTAGGCGACTACATAACCAAGTTCGTAATGTCCTTAGTAGGACGCAGATGGGGAGGACCAGCAAAAACAGCAGTAGTAGCCAGCGCACTCATGGGCACAGTCTCAGGAAGCTCAGTAGCGAACGTATTAACGACAGGAACCTTCACAATACCGCTAATGAAGAAAGCCGGCTACCCACCAGAAGTAGCCGGAGCAGTAGAGCCGGTAGCCTCCACAGGAGGCCAGTTAATGCCGCCCATAATGGGGGCAGCAGCGTTCGTCATGGCACAATTCCTCGGAAGACCCTACAGAGACATAATAATCGCCGCAGCAATACCCGCAATGCTATACTTCACCTCAGTCTACATATTCATAGACAGAGTAACTAAGAAGCTCGGCGTAAACCCCCTACCCAAAGAACTACTACCCAACTTCAGAGAATTAGCTTACGGAATCTACTTACTCAGCCCAATACCAGTCGTGACGTACCTGCTCCTCTCAGGCCTTGAACCACAGTACTGCGCCCTAGGAGCCGTGGGCGCGGCAATAATGTCTGCCTGGATATACCAGAAGAATCTGGGGATAGCCCCCAAACTACTAGTCACGGGCTCGATAATATTAGTGGGAGTCATCTCCTACTTCCTGGGGCTACCGGTCAGCGCGGCAATATTCTTCGCTGGAGTCACCTCAGTCTTCGTAGCGATACTCATAGGCTACGGAACCAGAGAGAGTCGTGAGATGGCGTCAGCACTTACTAAAGCGTTCGACTCAAGCTTGAGGAGCGCTATAACAGTCTTCTTCGCGGCATCATGCGCCGGACTAATACAGGGGGTCCTCACTATGACTGGGTGGGCCACAACCATAGGGTACCAACTAGTAGAGTTATCTGGCGGGAACATACTTGTCCTGATGGTTACGGCAATGTCTATAAGCCTAGTCCTCGGAATGGGAGTCCCAACAACAGCCAACTACATAATAACCTCAACCATAGTCGGCACACCAATGGCTAGAGCAATAACAGCCATAACGGGGGTAGACCTAGACATGGCTAGACTAGTAGCACACATGTTCGTCTTCTACTTCGGCATACTAGCAGACCTCACGCCACCAGTAGCTCTAGCATCATATGCCGGAACACTACTAGCTAAGTCAGAATTCTGGAAGACAGCACTAAACGCCACGAAATACGCGCTAGCCGGCTACCTAGTACCCTACATATTCGTTCTAGACCCAGCACTACTAATACTCCCGGCAGGCGAGTTAACCACCCACGTAATATACAGGATAGCGTACGGAATAACAAACACTCTACTCTCGATGCTGATGCTGAGCGCGGGGATAGTAGGCTGGCACGGCACACGAATAGGCAAGACACAGAGAGCACTACTGATAGTGTTGGGAGTCGCTAACCTAGCACCATACGAGTACATAACGCCCGCACTAGCAACAGCCTACATAGGACTCTACATACACAACATCAGGAAAACAAAGACTCAGACCCACACCTAACGCGGCCCCCTATTAACGACTGTGTAGGGTAGCTTACCCTCCTTAAGAAACCTCACGACCTCCCTAGCAACAAACTCGCTAGTCCCTCTGAGAGCCTCGTAAGCAAAGCCAGCAATATGTGGCGTGAGAACGACGTTATCAAGTCTGACCAGCTGAGAGTCCCTCGGCAACGGCTCTACAGAGTAGACGTCTAGACCTGCACGCACCCTACCCTCCTCAAGAGCCTTAACGAGAGCCTCCTCATCTACTACCAGACCCCTAGAAACGTTGACTAGTATCGCTCCAGGCTTCATTAGAGAGAACTCCTTATGACTTATGAGCCCCCTAGTCTCTGGAGCTAGCGCAATAGCGACCACGACCACGTCCGAAGACCTCAGCAACTCCTCGAACTCCACGTACTTAATATCGAGAGCGTGCTCAACCTCGGTCTTCCTAGACCTACTCCAGTAAACAACCTCAGCACCAAGAGCCCTGAAAAGCTTAGCCACCTCAGAACCAACCCTACCCAAACCAACAACACCGACCCTCTTACCCCTCAATAGAGTAGTGACGAGCCCCCTCTGAGTGTCAGGACCCCAACCACCAGACCTAACAACCCTGTCACCCCTAACCACATTCTTCATCACCGCGAGAACTAGAGCGAGAGCGTGCTCAGCAACAGCCTGAGCTATGTAGTCGGGGGCGTTAGCCACGTACACACCCCTCCTACTAGCCTCAACAACATCGACCTTATCAAGACCTGAACCATGAACAAACAACAACTTGAGATTAGGAGCTAAATCCATCAACTCCCTCCCAAACACCTGCCAAGGAGGAACCACAACAACAACAGCATCCCTCAAATACTCCTCAAGCCACTCCCTAGGAGGGACCTGACCATCAAAAAACACGTACTCAACACCCTCACTACCAAGAATGTCGAGAGCCACCTTGTTAGGCTTGAACGTAATGACTACCAAGCCCGCCAACACACACCCCCAAAAACAAACAAAACAAGCAAATAAAGCAAGGTAACAAGGAAGAAACAACAAAACAACACAAAAACATGAAAAACACAAGCTAAAAAGACTAAACAAACATAAAAACACGGCAGAAAGCCGTAAAACAAATAAAAACCCTAAGAAAACCTAACCAGAGGTGATTAAGGTAGGCGGCGTGAAAGCGTACATACTGCTAGTAACTAGCATAGGGCTAGAATACGACATAGCAGAAGAAATAAAGAAACTAGAAGACGAGAACGTCAAAGTAACCGTAGACGTGATTTTCGGAGAATACGACATAGTAGTAATCGCGGAAGGGAGAGACTTGAAAGACATAGACAAGCTAGTCACAAACATGAGGAGAATACCTGGAGTCACGAGAACACTAACACTCATCTCATCAAGAGGCTAGAGAAAAGATGAGCAAGGAAGTAGAGAATCTAATAAGAAAGCTACTAACAAACAGAGAAGAATTTTTCGACAAAACAAACACCCTCAACTCAGACGGCAGACGACTCCTAAACAAAATATTAAAGCTCGTCTTAAGCAACCACCCAGAACTACGCGGGCTAGCAACCAAAACCAGGAAAAACCCAACACTAGAGAACGTGACCAAATTAGCTGAAGAAATACTGAACACTCACAAAACTAGAGAAAACTAGCAACCACCTCCTGCAACACCCCAACTCATAGAGAGCAAGCACTTAACTAAAAACTCAAAACAAAGACCACTTAACAACTCCCGAGCCCAGCACAAACACATTTATTAACTCTCTAACCACCTAGACCACGTGAAACCATGCCACTAATTGTAGTATTCCACTTCACAGACGCCGGAAGACTACCTAAATTAAGTGAGGAACAACGAAAGTCTATCAGAGCTAAGTTCCTGGAAGTACTCAAAGAATACCCTGACGTAACGTTCTACGGCACGTGGGTAGACAGCGAAGGACGCGGTATATGCTTGTGGGAAGCCCCCAGCGCCGAAGTAGTCAAGGAGATAGTGAGTAAAGTCCTCGGCTCACCCCCTACAGACCCCGTAATTGAGGTCAAGAAAGTTTTTTAGCTTAAATCATTCTTATAAGTCAACTAAGTAAGCGTGTGGAGCGCCCCCTGAAGTCGTTATCATTCATGAACTTATATTGTAGTCTCACCAGCGCTTAGAAGAGATCCCAAACCCAACAAACCTACTCAAGCCAGCATCCACGGAAGCTACCGCATACGCACTGCAGAGGAGCAGACAGAAACTCACGTAAACCACTACCGACCTCAAGAACTTCTCGAGAACGCCGGCACACACTCAACGCCCCTCTCCCTACAAACCCTCACCAGCCTCTCTTCAACAGACCTACGCCAAGCAACGAAGTCACGACTCCTGACATACTTCTCAGGACTTAAGCCGAGAGAACTGAAGAAACTCCTTAACTCCTCCTTATACCTCAGCCAGTCGTAGTACAGCGTAGAGCCGGTCTCGCGCGCAACCCCAACAACACCCTCAATAGTGCTTAAGTCATCGTTAAGCCCGGGTATGAGAGGGCCGTAGAAAACCCAAGTCCTAACACCTGAATCACGAACTCTCGCCAAAGCCCTGATTCTAGCCTTGGGTGGCGGAGCCCTAACCTCAACACCCCTCAAAACAGAATCATCTACTGAAGTTATAGTGAAGCCCACCTCAACCAACTCACTAAAAGAAGTCAGGATGTCTAGGTCTCTCAAGACTAGAGGAGACTTAGTCTGCACTACGACTTTAAAGCCCGCACTAAGGAGAACCTTAAGAGACTCTCTAACCAACCTAGTCAGCGCCTCAATAGGCTGGTAAGGGTCGGTGATCGTTGAGATCCCGACAGAACCCGGACGAAATCTCCTCACTTCAGACTTAAGCAACTCAACAACATTTCTCTTGACGTAGATGACGTCACCCCAGCGAGTCCTGGGCTCCTCGAACCTGCAGTAACTCCTCGCATAGCAGTAACTACACTTGTGGTAACACCCCGCGTAAGGGTTTAGAGCGTAGTTTAAGTCTGGCAAGCCAGACTTACTAAGAGCTGAAGACGCGCGAATAAAGACGTACTTAACCCCGCCCCTAACCACGCTTCCTCCAGAAATGATCAAGTGTCTTCACCCTCCCGTAGTTCCTCAAGACGTGTGAGTTCCTGAAGACTTCGATCACGTCGACGCGTGTACGGCCCCTCAAGAAACTCAAGACATCACTCAACTCACTAAACCTCGCTGGCTCAGACTCGAACAACTTCCTGATATTCTCTCTAACGAACCACACACCCACAGGCACGTTGAACCCCTCATATATCTCCCTGTAGAGGAAGGCTGTGGCCTGCCTACCCAGCCTATACAGCAGGTGCTCAGCAACGCCTAAGCGAGCAGCGTAGTAACAGCCCCCCGTGAGGGCGTATTCGGACTTCCCTGCAGGGCCTTCGTGGTCTCCCCCTATAGCTACCTTAATTCCTGAAGGGTTCCAAGTACTGCCCGGGAACCAAGCCTCAACCCACTCGTAACTCCAGACACCCGGGAGTAGCACAGCCACGAACAAGTTCTGCATATACTCCCTAACGTAGACCAAGATCTCGCTAAGCTCGGGCAACTCCCTAACTCTCTTGACTAGAGACTTAGAGATTATGTCGTCAACAGCTGTTATAGACCACCTAGTAGGCACTAGCCTCCTCTCAGGTAGTCTACCTAAAGCACCTACAGAGAAAACCCTCTGGATCCTAGAGACTGGGACGCCCTCACTATACAGCAGCAACACAGCGTTAGAAGCCCTCAAGTCCGTGTCGCTGAAGACCTTCTCTACAGGCCTCCCAAAGTAAGGATTACTCACGACTCTCAAGTCCCTTAACAAGGCTCTCGGACCAAACGGCGGGACCTCTTCACCAAAGAGAGGCTTCCTAAAATACTTCTTATCAAGCAAGACCTCAACATCTACTGGCTTCTCAGAGAGAGCAAGTTCCTGAACTCTAGACACATAGCTAGACCCGACATCACGTACACTAACTTGAGTAATCCCTACGACCATAGAGAGCCTCTTAACGAGTATGTCCTCCAGAGACTTGCCTATCCAGGACTCAGGCAACTCGTACTCTCTAGTGTCGCCCGCCTGAGGAGGTAGTGAGGGCCCTACATTGACTTTAGGGTAACCAACCCTCCCAACAAAAACAGAAGGCGGTGAAGAACCCTCGATAAAGTCGCTGAGCTCAACAAGCCTCACACTAACCCTACTATAAAACCTCACGAGTAACGGACAGTAAGTAAGACCGCATAAGTACTTAGACCCCCTACACAGACTACAGACTTCCCCTCTAACCAACCCTCAAGCCTATAATACATTGCTTTACTCAAGTATTAAGGATTAAGAAAGCACTACTCAGCAGAAGCCCTACTCAGCAACCAAGCCAAGTCAGTAGCCCCCAACCTAGCCCTACCACCACTACACAAGACTCTCAACTTCTCAGGAGCGTCATCACCGCACGCGAGAGTCCTGACCCTACCCAAGACGTAGCTCCTCCTCTTAAGTCTGGGCATGACTTCCCAAAACACTGTCGGAACGCCCTTCCAAGGCAGGAGACGGCCGAGAATAGAGAAAGAAAACACAGAAAGGAAGAGTAGAGAGACAATACTCAAACTAACAACATCGCTAGACACACTAGCAGTTAGGAAATACCTGAAAGGATTAGATACTGACGCAACAAAGTAAGTGAGGTCGCTACTCATCAACTCAGACGTCGTGAGAGGCCTCAGCCCATACTTACTAGAGTCTAAGTAGACTACGCCGCCAGAACATATAGAACTGAAGACTTCCTTAACGAGCCTAACGTAGGGGTTCTCGAGAGACAGCGGGTCTAGAGCAGCGTTAGTCATTATAGAACCGTCGCCGAACACGTAGGTAGGCCTCCCCCCAACACTAGCTCTCACACCCAGGACCACATCACCCCTGTAAGCAACTACCACACCACCCCCATCAACTCTTGAAGCGTACGCGAAGTAAATGATGGCATCAACCCCGCTCACATTCACTACACCGTGAAAAACTTGAGAACCCCCGAAACTCACGTACTCTCCCGAGACCCTCACATCACTCCCGAGAGCTTCTAAGACGGCGTTACTATAGACCCCCTCATCAGCTATGACCAGACCCGAACTACTCTTAACTAACCAAACTATAGCGCTGACCTCGTCAGGAGTGAAGGGCTTTTCAGGAGACACTATAGCTACTACCCGGCAAGAACTAAAGCTCGGGCGAAGCAGGGCCAGAACCCACGAATCAACTAACACAACATCATAACCTAAACTCTCTAACAAACTCCTCAACCGCGAAGTGCCGTCATAGCCTGTGTTATAGGGTGAAGCACCGCTTAAGACTACCCCAGCAGGGAACGGCTCAGCCAGCAAAGCAATCAAGAAAACAACAATAACTAACTTACTTAGAGCCGCCCTCCCCACACCCACTCACCAGACTCTTGACGTAGCTGAGGAGTGCTAAGCCAGCTACTAAGGAAGTCAGAGAAGCCACATACTTCTGAGCAAGAGCAAACACGACAGAAGCCACGAGCAGGGAGAAACTCAAGTATAGAGTAAGAGACTTCAAAACAACCTTAACCAAAATACCTCAACACCTCCTCAAAAAACCTTAAAGACTCGTCAAAAATACTCAACAACCAAGAACCCCCCGCGAGCACCGAGAGAGTAGTCAAGACAAGAACCAGAGCAAGCCTCAAAACCCAGACACGAATCAAAAACCAAGAAGTAGCGAGTAAGAAGCCGGCACTCAAAGAAGCAAGCAAAGAATGAGTAAGAGCTATGCCATAAGACAACAAAACAAAAAACAGCGAAGCAGAGAAAACAGGGACTACGTAAGCTAAAACAAGCACACCTAGAATCCTCTTAACATCAAGTAATCGAGTCAAGTCAAGCTCAGGAACCTCAAGACAAGTAACCCCGAAACTACTCAGTTCCTCAGCAACCCTCAAGAAGTAGCCCGCAACCAACGCAACACAGCAAACAAGCAAGTAATGGAGAGGGGGGACATCAACAAACGGATGAAATAACGTGAGGTAAACTACTGCAGGTACTAAAACAGGAGCGAAGATAAGGTAAGACCTCCTCAAGAAAATCAAAGACCTCACAACCAAAACCACGGAATAGTAAGCAATGACGTGAATCGCGTGAGGACCCACAACCAAAACCTGAAAAGGTAGTGAGGCGAGTAAGACCGTGAGAGCAGGTACTGAGCGACCCGCTAGAACCATGTAGGTGTACGTAGCCAGCCCAACCACAGAGACGAGCAAATAGTTACTCAAGTAGAGAGACGTAATTAAGGAGGTAAAGAAAGCAACACCTAATAAGGCGTCAAGAACTCTGCTTCCAGCCACGTACGTGCTCCTCGACACGCCTAGCGACAGACACCATCACCTCATCCTCACACACGTTACCAAACCTGACTAACTCGTAGTATTTAGTCAGCTCACTAAACAACTTAGTGAAATCCTCGCCAGCAAACACTCTAATCTTAGGTAATAACTTAGACATGACTTCCCTGTGTGTTTCATGCCTACCTAAAGACACTTTAAAAAGCTTACACAGACCCTCCACAACAGGCCAGAACGCCCTCACAACATAAGGAACGGTAGCGGTTCCTACTTGAGGCACCGGACCCGCACGAGAAACCCCGCTCACTAAGTCACGCCTACCAGCAGGAAAGAACTTGAGGAAAAACAGTAAGCTAGCTATGAAAGAAGAAGCCGCAACAAACAAAAACGTGTATGGTCCTGAGGAGGTAGCCCTCAAAGAAGGCGGGCTCGCTCCTTGAGTGATTCCCGAATCGCCTGAACTACTCGAGAACGTCGGCGTTGAGGAAATCACGTACATGAGGGGGCTTAACTCGCTTGACAACCTATAAGAAATCTCTGAACTCTTCCCGCCACTGACGACAGTGAAAACCTTCACAACTACTGACGAAGTCTTAGAACCTGAACTAATAGCTGGCGCCTCATACCTCCTCTCCCTCACGTATCTACTGACCTCCTCTACGAGGATCTCCTCATCAATCTCCTCAAGCCTGTTTATGTCGCTCAATAACCTGTTAAGGTCTTCCGGCGGGAGCCTCTTAAGAATATCGATCAGGGGGCTACTGACGTTAGCCCTCATCAAGTACTCAAGCAACTCCTTAATGACTGTCGAGTTGCTTAACGCGGTGTCGTAACTGCCGCCAGGCAACTTACCCAGCGACGCGTACTTAGAGTAAGATGTTGCTATTAAGTACATGCATGAACCCAGCAAGATAGAAGTAGAGTATGAAACGTTGACGCTCAAATCAGCCGCGTCTTTGAAAGCTCCTGACTCGACGTAATCTAAGAACTTAAGAATCTGGAGTCTCAACTCATTCCTCAAGTCCTCGCTAACAACGCTGGCTGTAGGCTCCCTCATCAAGTAGACCATGAAGTAAGACAACTCGTTATGGTCTCCGTAAACCACGAGACCTGAGAGAATAACCAGCAACACGTTAGATAGTGAGGAGTAGTCTGTCTTATTCAAGACCTTCGTGGCGTGGTAGAGTAGCCAGCCTAAGTCTCTGTCACTTACTGACAGGTCATCAGATTTATTGAGTATCTTGAGAGCTATGAGGTGCTTACCACCTACTAAGAGAGTGACTGGATAGTCACTACCCAAGTACTCAAAAACACGAGAAACAACTGACTTCATCAAGCTGTAGTTACTTGTTGAGACGGCCTCATCTAGCAAAACCCTCAAATCGTCTCTGCCAACCTCACTCAACCACTCAGTCAGGACCTTCGGAGCCTCAAACAACTCGCGAGACCTGCTCTGAAGCTCTGGCGAGTGCCTGGCTTCAACAACTAAGCTGAGAAACACAGGCAACACTAAGAATAAAACTACTAACGTAGAAGCTAACACTCTAGGTAGACTAGACACTACCGCGGACATCACCGCCTAAAAGAAATAGGCTTCAGAGAAAATAAGTTGACACTCTTTCCGAGAACTCAAGCAGTCTAGGAATTACGAGCCTGAGCAAGACCCTCGAACATCAATATTTAGATAATTACAGAAGAAATATGTGGAGATGAAGTTGAGGCGTGTTGAGTCAATAATTAACAGAGTTGTTGAGGCTTCCAAGGAAGTCTTAGTTGAGAGAGAGTGGGATGTTAAGCTACTAGTCTTGGCAGTGATTGCTGGGGGGCACGTCCTGATTGAGGGAATACCGGGCATAGCCAAGACCTTAACAGCTAAGACTGTTGCGAAGCTACTCAACCTGAGATTCAGCAGGATCCAGCTAACACCCGACTTACTGCCGGCAGACATAGTCGGGACTAAAGTATTCAATCAGAAGACAGGTGATTTCGAGGTTGTAGTAGGTCCTGTAAACGCTAACCTGGTTTTAGCTGACGAGATAAATAGAGCGTCTCCAAGAACTCAGTCAGCACTACTTGAAGCCATGCAAGAGAAGCAAGTAACTATTGAGGGCACAACAATCAAGTTACCGGAACCCTTCACAGTTATCGCAACCATGAATCCTGTGGAGCTAGAAGGGGTTTTCCCATTACCTGAAGCACAGCTAGACAGGTTCTTCCTGAAGATAGGCATGAAGACTTTAAGTAGAGAAGGCTTGATAGAGCTACTCAAGAGAGGAACGCTAAAGATAGAAGAAGCATTCAAAGAGTTAAAACCCGTCGCTAACGCTGACGAAATACTTGAAGGAAGAAAAGAAATAAGTAGCGTATACGTCGACGACTCAGTAACAGAATACATGCTAAGGATATACGAAGCTATAAACAAGCACAGGTACGTAAGACTAGGCATAACCCCGAGAGGCCTGATAATGCTCCACACACTAGCTAAGTGCCTGGCACTCGCCGAAGGAAGAAACTACGTGATACCTGACGACGTGAAGTCTGCTACCATACCCGCGTTGAGTCACAGAGTACTGCTTAAGCCAGAAGTACTGGCTGAGGGCTTCTCCTCAAGAGACGTTATTGATGAGGTCTTGAAGGCTGTGGGGGTGCCGAGACCATAAGGGAAGTGAAGACCTCAGTCACGTACCTCAGCTATAGCGGGCTGTACTTGCTAGTACTTACCTCGGTACTCCTTTCCTCAGCACTAGTAATCCTTCAACAGCACTACTACCTGCTAGCTAGTACTGCGGGCTTCTTAATAGCTGGTTACGTCGCCGGAGCACTACACTCACTCAGAAGACTAGACAGGGTCTTCGCCGACTACCCGACAGACTTAAGAGTTCTTGAAGACGAGACGCCAGTCTTAAACCTCGTCATCAGGGCGCCATACCTAGAGTTACTCAAAGTAACTGAAGTAGATTTAGTGTGTGACTCGGGCATGAAGGTCTCTGATTATGTGGTAACGCGTAAGGGACAGATATTAGAGACCAGGATGAGTCTGAGGGCCAGAGTAGGAACACACAGGATAAACACGCTAACTCTACACTTTACTGTTCTCGGGGGACTCGCTGAAGGACAGATGACTCTTGAGGTCTTTGCTGAGGTGCGTGTGCTACCTAAGTTTAGTGTTGGGCTCACACCGTATTCAGTGCCGGGCTTCAGACAATTAGGCACGGGCCCCTCCAAGACTAGAGGACCTGGCACAAACATATTCGAAGTTAGGGAGTACATGCCGGGAGACGAGTTCAAGAAGATAGACTGGAAAGCCACGGCAAGGCTCTCGAAGCTGGCTGTGAAAGAATTCGAGAAAGAAATGCATAGAGACGTCATAATATCGCTCGTACTCAGTGATAAGTTCTTCTATCCCGAGAGCAGAGCTCTTGAGAACCTACTTCAGGAAGTCTGCAAGCTGGCTTCAGGACTCCTCTCTAACGGACTTCACGTCAGGCTACTCGTAGTGAGTGAGAGGAGTTTCCTGCTGAGCAACAAGATAACTTCAACTAGCAAGATAGGTGAGTTGCTAGAAGTTCTCTCTAGGATTGAGTGGCCTGAGAGACCCTTAATGACTTACTCAGCATTGAGAGTTGCCTCGTGGCTGCTGCTCCCGGTAGTAGTTAGTACTTGCTCAACCCCGTGCGTCGTAGTCAACATAGTGTGTCTTGAAGACTTAAGCGACGTAGAAGCAGCTCTCCGAATACACAGGAAGCTCAAAACACTCGCACACGAAGTAATTTTCGTTGCAGTCACGCCAGCACTGATAGACATGAAGTACGAGGAAGTAACTCTAGAAGACTTAAGTAACATGTACCAGGAAGTAGAGAATTTAATCAAGCTTTCTAAGAAGCTACCTAACAGTATCGTAACGCCTGACGTGAGTCTCGTAGCGCTTAATAAGGTGCTGAAGTTGCGCGCGACCGCTTAAGCAACCGTCCTGTGAGTAGCTCAGAAAACAACTTATTATTTTCATGTTAGTGATTTGATTCTGGAGTTGGTGATGAGTAGAGAAGCTGTTGAAGTTGTTAAGTTAGTTAAGAAGTACTTAACTAAGAAAAGGAAAGGATTACTGAAGAGTGAGAAGCTAGTTATTGAAGCTCTGAGAGGAATTAGCTTCACAGTTAATTACGGTGAGGTAGTAGGGCTTCTAGGACCTAACGGGGCGGGCAAGACCACCACAATCAAGATACTCTCAACACTACTTCTGCCAGACTCCGGTGAAGCCAGGGTGGGAGGATTCGACGTAGTTAAGGAAGCTAGCAAGGTCAGGAAGTTAATCGGGGTCATGCTGAGCGTCGAGAAAGGCTTCTACGGCAAGTTAACAGGCAGGGAAAACCTAATTTACTTCGGTTCCCTATACGGGCTGAGCGGGGCCGAACTAAGAAGGAGAGTTGATGAGATGATGGAGTTAGTAGGACTGAAAGAATTAGAAGCTGAAGACAAGCTCTACGAGGAGTACTCGACAGGCATGAAAGCCAGACTATCACTAGCTAGGGCACTCCTGAAAGACCCGCCGATACTCCTGCTCGACGAGCCAACACTAGGTCTAGACCCGATGAGCGCCAGAAAAGTAAGAGATTTAGTCAAGTTACTAGCGTCTAGGGAAGGCAAGGCAGTAATATACACTACACACAACATGTTTGAGGCCGAGCTAGTTTGCGACAAGATATTCCTGATAGATAAGGGACTCATAGTAGCTTCAGGCAGTCCCGAAGACCTTAAGAATAAGGTAAGCGATATAAAGACTGTAATACTGCAGGTAAAGAAAGGTACCGGGAACCTCAACGCGTTCTTAAGCAAGCTAGCCGACGTGACTGTAGGCAACACAATAACAGAAGAACTTGACGTAAACTACGTAGAAATTAGGTTTAACATTAAGTCAGCGGAAGAATCACTTGATAAGATAATAAAGCTACTAAGCACTGAAGGACTATCAATGAGTTCTTTTAAAGTAGTTGAGCCAACTCTTGAAGACGTGTTCATATACTTCACGGGAGGTAGGACGTAGTGAGTGTGTTCTCCCTGATCAAGTCAGAGATGCTGCTCGTTTACGGAGAGTTAATAAGGAGGAAACAAGCATTATTCACTTACGTCGCTTACCCATACATAATGACTTTCTTCATAATATTCGTTGGCTCGTCAGTAGGGTCGCTAGAAAACTTCGAAGCTAGGGTCGGGTCAAATCCTTTCCTCTTCTTCATAACAGCCTCGTTCAACTTCCTAGTCATACTAGGCATCGTGGATGACGTCTTATGGAGCCCCATATACGACGACAACATAGGGACGCTACCCTACGTACTCTCGAGCACTACCCCCTGGTTCTTGAGACTCCTGATAATACCTATCCCGCGCCTAGTCTTAACGGTCATATTGGGATTCACTAGCTTAGTCCCTCTCTTCACGTACCTTGAAGGACTTGAAGGACTCCTCACCTCACTCTTGCTGATGGGCTTAGCTGGTCTAGCAGGTCTGCTCTTATCAACGTTTGCTATTCTCGTAGCTTGCAGCATATCAATGCTGATGGGAGAGTCTTGGAGGTTGCTAAACATAGTCAGACCTCTCATGATGATCTTACTTGGTGTTTTCTATCCTAGAGTCTTAATGCCCTTAGCTGTTCGAGTGATATCCTACCTCCTGCCCTCATCACATGTGGTTGACTTAACGCTATACACGCTAGTAGGTAAGGGAACGCCTGAGGTACTGACCGTCCTTACATTGCTTGGTGCAAGCACTGCTCTAGCAGTAGCTTACGGCCCCCTCTCCTACAGCAGCACTAAGTCTCTAGAGACGAAGAAGCTAAGAGAGGGAGTCAAGACATGAGCTTCTCTGATAGGATACGCCTGTTCATAAATTCTGCTAAGACAGTCTTCGTGAGTTACGTTAAGGCAGAACTCCTTAGAAGTAAGGGCTTCTTCCTAGGATTGATCTCGATGGCAACCTGGCTAGCGACCCTCATGCTCCCCATGACTCTCTTCAGAGAGCCGGAAACACCGGCGAGTCTAGTATCAACCTACATGTTCGTCGGCATAGCCATATTCCAAGCATATTCTGTGAGCACCTGGGATTGGGGCTGGGAACTCAGGTACTCTCTATTCGGGGGTGTCTTAGAGAACGTCATAATTAGTGGGTCAAGCATTTTTGTCATGTACGTAGGCATAATACCTATAACTATTAGCTGGTTAATACTGTCACTAAGCATAACCTACGTAATGCTCTCAGCACTCATAACACCCCCAGCACTCCAAATAGTGAACCCCTTACTACTCTTGCTGAGCGTAACGTCTTTAATGATAGTTCTATTCGCTTACGCGATGATCTTAGGCTCAACACTCATAGCCTCAGGAACTTCCGGCGCTATAGTAGAGTTTGTTTCGTGGATACTCCCCATAGCTACGGGAGGCATAACCCCCCTAGCCAACTTACCACACACGATGAGACTAATAGCTCTTCTGACGCCGTTCAGCTACCCAGCAGAACTCCTCAGACACTCACTAGGCCTCACAACCCTCATAATGCCTGAGGAAACGATGATAGCGATCTCTATACTATACCCTGCAGCCTTCCTAGCTTTCAGCTACGCGTACTTCAGGAAGCAACTAAGCAAACTATTTAAGGAAGGAGTCAAGACCGCCTCACTCTGGTGAGAGTCTTAAAAATTACTAAAAGGCAGTGATCAAGATCCCCACAGAAGTCATTAAGACTCCCAAAAAGTGTTTCACTGAAAACCTCTCACCAGCCAGAAACTTCGTAGTAACTGTCGCCAACGTTGGGGTGAGCGCCGTAGCTACCACAGTAGCTGAAACCCCTATAGAGCCTATAGAATAGATAAAGAGATACATACCTAAACTCCAATCAAGAACTGCTGTCACTGAAGCTACAACAAGCAACTGTTTGAAACCGCCCCTAGCTGGCAAACCCTCAACAACCAACCCTAAAGGAAGAAAAACCACAAATATCGTGGTCAACCTCAGTAAAGCTAAGAGAGCCTCGCTAGTAAACCTCAGCGCCACCTTAATTAAAGCTGTTGAGATCCCCCAACTAATTGAGGCTAGTACAGCGTAAGCAATACCCCCGCGCTCTACTCTCAGATGGCTTGAGTCGCTACCTGCTACAAGAACTACTCCAGTAAACGCCAGTACAGCACCCAGAACTAAGGAAGTCTTCATAAACTCGTTCAAGAATGTGACGGCTATCGCTTGAGCCACGAATATGTAGGTGTAACTTAATACTACAGCGACAAACCCTCCTAAAATCTTGATAGACTTAGTGAAGCAGACGTCACCCAAGCCAGGCCCTACTAACGCTGAAAGAACTATTAAAAACAGCGCGTCCGGCTCCTGAACTCCCAAATCCGTGTTTTGGTAAAGCAAGACCAGAAACACGGATAATGAAGCGACTAACGCTCTAAGCCCCGTAAAAATAATCGGCCTCACCACACTCTTGTACCTACTTATCAGTGCGGGACTCAGACTCCACATAACTGAAGCAACTACTATGGCCACGTAACCCAGCACCAAACTCACACATCCTTACCAAGAGGTTCCTTGACGTGCAAAACATAAAAAGCTTTTAACCGAATATTTTAGGTTATGTTCAGGTGTGTTGAGGTGCTTAAGTAAATGAATATGGGACTACACTTGGAGACCTTAACGCCGACAAACGCTGTCGCGGAAGCTACGTACGCCACAATACTCTTCATTTACGTCTTGGGAGTAGTTTACGGAACTAAGTACACGTACGACTTAATGATTAAGAAGGGGTTCCCGCACAACGTAGCAGTATACTTCAATAGGAAGCTGATACACGTGTTAGCAGGAGGCGTTGTAGCGTTGGTAGTGCCTTTTATCTTCACATCACCTACCATACCCTTCGCGCTAGCACTAGTCCTAGCACTCATAACTTGGGCGCCCCACAAGAGAGGAAAACTCTTGACATGGTTTCAAGTACCAGACAACGCATACGAAGTCAACTTCTGCATAGCTTGGGGGACAATACTGCTAGTGTCGTGGCTCATTTTCAACACACCTATATACGGCTTAATACCTGTTCTCTTCATGTCATTCGGTGACGCGGCTACAGGAGTAGTCAGGAACTTAATATACAGAAGGAGAACTAAGTCATGGTGGGGCAACTTCGCAATGTTCTTAGTATGCCTGCCTATAGCATACTACTTCATAGGTTTCTGGGGAATCCCTGTAGCAGCACTATCTTCATACATAGAACACTACGAATTCAACCCAATAGACGACAACATACTGATTAGCGCCACATCTTTTTTATCGCTTCTGCTACTCTCGTATGTGGGGCTAATAAGCATCTAATAATAACCCAACTTACGAGATTTTTATCCTGAATAATCTCCTTGAAAACCAGCACGAAGAATGTCACTCAAGCACAGGCCAGAACACACTAGAGCTCGTCTCAACACTTGACGCCCAGAATCTCGCTCAGCTCATCAAGTACTGGCAAGACCTTACCGGCTCTCACTCCCCCCTCCTCAGCCTCCCTCAAGCTACTCCCGTATTTCCTCCTAAGCAAACATACTGCGGCCCTAGTCCTCCAGAAATCTCTAAGGTTTATGAGGTCCGCGAAGTCTTTCAAGACTAAAACACACTTCTCGGCCTTCTCCAAAACATCTAAGTTGCTCAAGTCTTTAGCGAGCAGACGCAATTGATTAGAAACTCCAGCGTCTAACTCGCCCGTTAGGTTAGGCAACTCCACACTAAATTCTTTAATCATCGTGAGGATTTCGCTTAAGTTAGAAGGGTCTAGAAGTTGCTTACTGAGCAACTCACGTAACTCATAAGTCACGTAAAGCTTGATAAACTCCTTAAAGTAGTCTAGGAAGGGGGCCTTAGAAAGGATAGAATACTTAACTATCGAGTAGTTAGTGCTTAATATCTCCTTAACTCTCTCATGAACTCTATTGAGTAAGTTGCTGAAGTAATCGCTTATGATGACGAGCTGGAAATCCCTGCGTAAATCACTAAAGTTCCTGAATCTGCTGAAACGCTCTAACAAGAACTTCTCTAACTCGCTCAACTCACCGGAATCAACGTACCTCACTAAAACGTCATGCACCGTCCTCAAATCGAGTTTCTCGGCAGGCGCTGAAGCCCCGGCCAAGACGCGCCCGTTTATTGAGTATGAGTAGTAGACACACTCAAAACTCTCTAAAGTCGCTAAGTAAGTGACTCGAGCTTTACCGAAAGAAGACCTAGAATTGCCTGAAGCGTAAGACTCACTACCTAAATCTTCAATCAAGTAACCAAATATCCTCTTAGGACCCCCTAAATGATTAGGGCTTAGTCTCAGCATAGAGTACAGCACACACACGTCATGAAAATCCGTGATAGAGCTCCTCACGTACAGCTCATAAATCCTTGCACCGTCTCTCAAGTCCGGTACATTACTCTTAGCGTCTTCAAGGAACTTCAAGTAGTTAGTTTCTAGGTCTACGCCGCTCAGTTCTTTAGCAAGCTGGATAGCTCTCGCAGCGTGCTTCACAACCTGAATAGACTCGATGTTGGATATGTCGTCAAAAAACCAGCCATCACTAGAAAACATTAGGTAGGCGTGCCTCATCATTTCTAAGAGCTTTAATGCCCTAGACTTGATTTCCCTCGTTAGAGGCTCTTTACTAAATCTCTTCAGATACTCATCAACTACCTCTTCAGGCTTTCCCACGACCAACACGTAATTGAGTAAGGCTCCTAAAGGGTCTGTAAAGACCTTGTTAGCCTCCTTGAAGTAAACCTTCTTAACCTCACTAGCTAGCCAGTCTACGGCGTCTCTGAGAGGTCTCCTCCACTCCTGACTCCAAGCCCTGTTGACGTCTACCCTACACCCACAGTTACTCCTCCACCTCTCAACACCGTGAGCGCAACTCCAGGAAGTCTTCTCAGCTATCTTGACTTCCCACTCAGGCGGGTTAAACTCTAGAAACTCTCCGAAGTTAGTTACTCTGGCAAGACCCCTCTCGTTAAGAGCTCTCAAAGCGTAAGCAAGAGCTAAGTGACCGTACTTCTTGTGATGCCCGTATGTCTCTCCGTCAGTAGCTATAGTCACTAACTCTACCTCGTCAACATTGCTGAAAGCCTTGAGGATATTCTTAGCAAACACATCACCATTACTAAGTAAATCACCGAAGGCAACGCCGTGTGAGAGCCTCGCGTCATAGAAAAACAAGACAATACTCCTGCCTGAAGACGTCCTGTAGATGTAGGGTCGCCTAGTATCTATCCTACCACTGCTCACGTCCACCCACCTACCATCAGGGCCCCTAACCGCGCGTGCTTGATGCGGCGCTAACACAGTAAACTTAATACCTAACTCAGCTAACACGTCAAGAGACTCATCATCAACTGCTGTTTCAGGAAGCCACATACCTTCAGGCAACCTACCGAAAACTTCTTTAAACACCTCAATACCCCAGTAAGCAGCCACGTACTTATCCTCTCTACTCGCAAGAGGCATTATCATGTGGTTATAGACCTGAGCTATCGCGGACCCATGACCTGAGAACCTACTCCTACTGACTCGGTCAGCCTCCACAATAGCTTCGTAGACGTCAGGAGCTTTCTCTTCAAGCCACCTCAACAGCGTAGGTCCTACGTTGAAGCTAATCCACGAGTAATTGCTGATTAAGTCAACCACATAACCGCTCTGGTCAACTATAGGGATTGAAGCGTTAGGTCTGTAACACTCCTCCGTAATTCTTTCGTTCCAGTCATGATATGGGTGAGCACTCTCTTCGCTAGGCACGTCAAACAACCACGGGTCTTCTCTTGAGGGCTGGTAGAAATGCGCGTGAATCACTACATACTTACTCAAGCCCACACACCTCAAACACTACATAAACCTCTCAATCACGTTTTAAACTTTGTCGAGTGAGTTGAGACTCCTAAGCTTAAATGATGAGGAGTGCTTCAACCGCGGTATTTGAGGTAGAGAGCCGCTAAGGGCGGAAGCGTCAAGACTATAGAGTACGGCCTGTTATGATACGGGAGGTTCTCGGACTTCACACCGGGCGCGTTACTGACTCCTGAACCGCCGTAAACTACTAGGTCACTATTCAGTATCTCCTCCCAGAGACCCTCTTTAGGCACCCCCACTCTATACTCACGCCTCACTACCGGAGTAAAGTTGAGAATAATTAAAATCATGTCACCTCCAGAGTCTTTCCTAAGGAAAGATATGACGCTCTGGTCCCTATCTCTAAAATCTACCCACTCAAAACCTTCAGGCCTGAAGTCAAGCTCGTGTAAGGCGGGCTCCCTCCTGTAGATAGTGTTGAGGTCTTTCACCCAGGCTTGCACGCCCGCGTGTTCAGGATACTTAAGAATATGCCAGTCAATACTTCTCTCATGACTCCACTCATCCCACTGAGCGATCTCGTCACCCATGAAGAGTAGCTTCTTGCCTGGGTGTGCGTACATGTAGCCGTAGAGAAGCCTCAAATTCGCGAATTTCTGCCAATCATCACCCGACATCTTATTTATTAGAGACTTTTTGCCATGAACTACTTCGTCATGAGATAAAGAATTGACGAAGTTTTCGTAAAAAACATACCAAACGTTGAACGTTAGTATGTCGTGGTGATACTTACGGTATATAGGGTCTCTAGACATGTAGTATAGCGTGTCGTGCATCCACCCCATATTCCACTTCATATCGAATCCTAGCCCACCCTCACTAACAAGTCTCGACACTTTAGGCCACGCGCTAGACTCCTCAGCTATCGTCAGGACACCAGGGTAGTACTTATGGACAGCCTCGTTAAACTCCTTAATAAACTCTATTGCTTCAAGGTTCTCCCTACCACCGTATTA